>CBINJX010000177.1:0-8089 GCA_966251085.1 uncultured Verrucomicrobiales bacterium | reverse complement strand
GGACTATCAACGCAAACACTCCCGCATCGTACCCATGGAAGCCCCCGAAGACCGTGCCGCGGATGAACCCAGCCCGGCAGCAACACTGGAAAGTCGAGACACTGCAGATTCCCTCCTCCGGATGCTCGACTGCCTGAGCCCAAATCAGCGCGAAGTCATCCGGCTCAAATTTCAAAACGACCTTTCGTACAAGGAGATCGCCGAAGTCACACAACTCAGCGTCACCAACGTCGGCTTTCTCCTGCACACCGGCCTCAAAAAGCTCCGCACCCTCCTTCAAGAGGCGCCTCCGGACGATTGGCCGATTCCCTTCACCGCTCACCGGCAACTCTAACCCCACGTTGCACAAATGAATTTCGACGATCCAAGAATCACCGCCTACGCACTGGGCGAACTCGACAGCCCGGAGGATTGCGCTGCGGTTGAGGAACTGCTGCGAGAGCATCCGGAACTCTCCGGAGAGATTGAGGAGACCCGTGCTGTTGCAGATTTCCTTCGCCTCAAGCTTCCCGCTGAAACTGCGGACTCTCTGACGCCCACCCAGCGCGAGCACGTGCTGGCAGCGGCAACCGAACCACGTTCCGCAAATGTCTCCGAAAAGGTAACGGCCGTTCCCTTCTGGAGCCGTCACTGGATTCCCAGCTCCATCGCAGCGGTAGTGGTACTCAGCACCAGCATCGTAGGCATCTGGAAAATCCAACAACCCCGATATCTTGCGGTTCCTGTCAAATCGGCGGGAATCGAGAATCAATCTGAGTTGTCGCAGACGGAAGCCGCAGGGATGCCTGTAGAGATGGCACCGGAAGCGCTCGCGCAAATCGCGCCGGAGCCGGACGCGGCGCTTGGGAAGAGGCTCAAGGAAGAGCCGCTTGTCCGTCAGGAAGTCAGCCCTCTACCTCCTGCCGTTACTCCGGCAACGCGTTCTCAAGCCGCCGTTCCTGCTGAAAGTACCACAGTAGCAGCGAAGGAGGATTCTAGTGTCCCTTCACGCGCCTTCAAGGTGACTCGCCAACCTGCACCGGCACTCGGAATTGACACGCAAACAGGCGTTACTCGCGGGAGGACTGCTGCGGTCGCCGGGCGATCCGTTCAGAACTTCAACCTGATGGACCTCGCTGCGCCTGCGCCTGCGCCGGTTGCACCTGAAGCCGAAGTCAGCGTGCGATTCTTCTCCGACAACAAGAACACTACCCTGGCGACAGTATTGGATCCGAAACCGGCGGACGAATACCGCTCCGAGTATTTCGTCTTCCGTCAACATCAACTCGCGCAAACCGAGCCTTCCAACACCGAGAGTTACGACAGCATTACGGACAATGCCTTCCTCAGCGTCCGAGACAATCCGCTTTCGACCTTCTCGATCGATGTGGACACGGCGAGCTACTCGAATATCCGTCGCTTCCTTACGTATAACCAGCGGCCACCGAAGGGGGCGGTCCGCATCGAGGAACTGGTGAACTATTTCCCATACTCCTATCCGGAACCACAGGGAGAAGACCCGTTTTCCTGCACATTGGAGGTCGCCCCGGCCCCTTGGAAACCCGAGCATCGCCTCGTGCGAGTGGGGCTCAAGGGACGTGAGATTGCGAAGGAGAATCTCCCCCCCTCCAATCTCGTCTTCCTCCTTGATGTCTCAGGCTCCATGGGCAGCCCAAACAAGCTTCCGCTGGTGAAGGAATGCATGGAGCAACTCGTCGCGGAACTTCGGGAACAGGACTCCGTCGGTATCGTGGTTTATGCAGGTTCCAGCGGAGTCGTACTCGAGCCGACAAGTGATAAAACAGCCATCCGTGCCGCGCTCGATCGGCTGAATGCGAATGGAAGCACGAACGGCGCCGCGGGCATCCAATCGGCATACCGCCTCGCTCAGCAGGCGTTCAAAAAGGATGGCAACAATCGCGTGATCCTTGCGACGGATGGCGACTTCAATGTGGGCGTCACCAGTGAGAGTGAACTCGTCGAGCTCATCCAGGAGAAAGCGAAGAGCGGTGTCTTTCTCAGCGTGCTCGGCTTCGGAATGGGCAATACCAAAGACTCCACCATGGAGAAGCTCGCCGACAAGGGGAACGGCAACTACGCGTACATCGACTCTCTCAAGGAAGGCCGTAAGGTGCTCGTGGAGCAGATGGCCGGCACGCTGTTCACGATCGCCAAGGACGTGAAAATCCAGGTGGAGTTCAATCCGTCGCAAGCCAGCGCCTATCGCCTGATCGGCTATGAAAACCGGCTCCTCGCAAAAGAGGACTTCAACGACGACAAGAAGGATGCCGGCGAGATCGGGGCGGGACATACGGTGACTGCCCTTTATGAGGTCGTTCCGGCAGGAGTTGCTTCGCCTGTAACCACCAGCGTCGATCCACTCAAGTACCAGCAAACGACCGCAGGCACTGCTCCGGAGTTGGTCCAGCTTTCAAAGCTCACCGAGCAAAAAACGAAACCTTCGCCGGAACTGTTGACCCTCAAACTCCGCTTCAAGCAGCCAACTAGCGACACTAGCGTCCTTCGCGAGTATCCCCTCACCGATGCGGGTACTACTTTGGAGAAAAGCTCCGAAGACTTCCGGTGGGCAGCTTCCGTAGCAGGCTTCGGAATGCTTCTTCGCGATTCTCCTCACAGGGGCACTGCAACTTGGGATTCCGTGGCCGAGCTGGCTAGCAAAGCGAAGGGTGCTGATAAAGGCGGCTATCGGACGGAGTTCATCACCCTGATCGAGGATGCCAGACGGCTCGTGCCTGTGACACCGATCACCCAGGAGGAGCAACCGACGACGGGCAAAGCGACCGGGATCATCGTACCAGAGTTTGACGTCACGGACGTGCCCGTTCTCGACTGTATTGACCTTCTCTCAAAGAAGAGCCGAGAACTCGATCCAGAGAAGAAAGGCGTTTCCCTGGTTTTCGCTGGTGCCAACAACGCCGCACAATCGAAAATCACTCTCCGGATGCGTGACACCAGCGTACTCGAAACTGCCAAAACCATCGCAAGCACGTTGGGGCTCAAGCTGCAAGAGCAGGGAGATATCCTGATCTTCCGCGCGGAGTAGATCCCCGCCAAACGGGGCGCACATGGAGTGCGGTGTCACGTCGTGGGCAAAGGCGGGGACGTGCCACCGCCTTCGGATTGGGGGCGAAGGTGGTGTGTGTGGCGAGAGGGAACGCGAGAAGCGAGAGGTGTAGATGATTCACCGGTTGTTCCGCTTTGAGCCTCCTGAGCCTCCTTGTGGCCACGATCCTTCACCGCCGTGCTTTGCAATTGAAGGGCTTGGCAGAGTGCCGCAACACTCCCGCCCGCCATGACGATCATCGACCACGAGTTCACGGATGTGGAAACTCCAACCGGCCCAATGCGGACCTTTGTGCTCCGACCTGCGGCTCCGGGTCAGTATCCCGGAATCATTCTCTACTCCGAGATTTTCCAGGCCACAGGTCCGATCCGTCGCACCGCAGCCATCCTTGCAGGTAATGGTTTTGTGGTCGCCGTGCCGGAGATTTTCCACGAGTTCGAACCCGCTGGCACCGCTCTTGCCTACGATGCCGCCGGAGCGGATCGCGGCAATTGGTGTAAGGTTAACAAGGACTTGAAGGCATATGATTCCGATGCCCGTGCCGCGATCGATTTCCTCAAGTCGCATCCACACTGCACTGGCAAGATCGGCACGTTGGGAATCTGTATCGGCGGACACCTGAGCTTCCGCTGCGCCATGAACCCGGAGATCCTCGCCGGAGTCAGCTTCTACGCGACCGATATCCACAAGCTGGAGGACCATCCACGCGGTCTCGGCACCGGGATGGCCGATAACTCACTGGAACGTGCCCGTCACGGCGATATCAAGGGAGAGTTGCTGATGATCTGGGGCCGGCAGGATCCGCATATCCCGTTCGAGGGTCGGACACAGGTCCGCGAAGCACTCGAGACTTCCGGAACGAATTACCAGTGGCTCGAGTTCAACGGAGCGCATGCGTTCATCCGGGATGAGGGACCCCGCTACAATCCGGTGCTCGCCCAGCAATGCTATACAATCGTGCTCGAACTTTTCAAAAGAACGCTCGGCACATGAGCGATACAATCTAGTGCTACGGCAGCCAGAGATGCGGTTGCCCGACCGCTAAATGCCGGAGGCATTCGCCCTGAGATTCCAAAACAATTCCGGTATCGAATCCGTTTTTTTCAGGCTGACCGCTCCAAAGGCAGTAGCACACCGTAAAATTTGTGGTACGGAGCGCATCATCGATGCGTTCCGGGTCACATACTAGTCCGAAGCTGTTGGCGCTCTATCTGTTCGCGTCCATTGCGCTATATGTTGCGGGGGAATACCTGCTGTTTCCAATTCTCGGTTCACGAGTAACAGCCCTGCGGATTTTGCCGGTAGTGATTCTCGCCGTACGTTTCGGGCCTTGGATCGGAATTGCAGTAGCCGGGACGCTCCTATCCTGGGATCACACGTTTTTCCTCCCTGCCCGCACGGCGGATACACATTCGTCGCTTTACCATACCGGGTGGTTTGGCGCTTTCGTGGAAATGGCGACCGCGATAGTGGTCGGACGGCTGAGTCGCCTTACGCCCAATCAGAGGCAGGAGGAGCATTGCACGGGAACCCGCTCCGTCGAAACGAGGGATTCGGAGACTCATCGGCCAATTCCACAAGGTGAGTCACCGCAAGACAGTGCAGAGCGTTTGCGGGAAATCGAACAGCGATTTCAGATTGTCGCCCGCGCGACGAAGGACGTCATCTACGACTGGAATATCGCTACCAATCACATCTGGTGGAGCGAGAATGCGGTGCGCATTCTGGGATACGGGCATGACCAGATCATTCCCACCATCGAATGGTGGAAGGAGTTTGTTCATCCGGACGACAAAGAAAGGGTGAGTAACGCACTGGCAGCCGCTCTTCAGCAGGGAGAATTCTGGGAGGAGGAATACCGGTTTCGTTGCAGAAACGGGGTCTACGCGTTTATCCACGAACGCGGATTTATTCTCAGAAACAGCGCAGGCTCACCGGTTCGAATGATTGGCTCGTTAATGGACGTTACTGCGAGGAAAGAGGCGGAAGAGGCATTACGAGACCGGGAAGAGTTCTTCAGGGTCATTCTTGAAAACTCGACCGATAATGTCTCGGTCATGAGACCCGACGGCATCAGTGTGTACGAAAGCCCCTCGAGTGAACGCGTCAGCGGATATACACCAGCCGAGCTTCTTGGGCGAAACAGCTTCGAACTTCTTCATCCGGAGGATCGCGAACGGGTCGTTTCCGAGTTCCGCAGGGCGCTGATGACCGGCGAAACCACCCGGGAAATCAAATATCGTTTTCAACACAAAGATGGATCCTGGAGAACCTTGGAATCCGTGGGACGCAGTATCCTCGACGAGAATGGGGATCTCCTTGCGATCGTAAACACCCGTGATGTTACCGATCGGGAGCAGTTGGAGGAACAACTCCGGCAGTCACAGAAAATGGAAGCCATTGGCAATCTGGCCGGTGGAATCGCCCATGATTTCAACAATCTCCTGACGGTGATCACCAACTACTCCTACCTTGCCGCCCAGCAATTGGAAGTTCACTCGCCGATCCGCGCGGACTTGGACGAGATTACCAAAGCCTCGGAGCGCGCGGCATGCCTTACCAGGCAGCTACTTGCCTTCAGCCGAAAGCAAGTTCTCAAACCCGCGACGACGAACTTCAACACGATCGTCGAGCGAATGCACCAGATGCTCTCGCGACTGATCGGTGAAGACATCAATCTCAAACTCCGCTTCACCCCGAATCTCTGGAATATTGCGGCAGATATCGGACAGATAGAACAGGTAATCCTCAATCTGGTGGTAAATGCCCGAGATGCGATGCCGACCGGCGGCGAGATTACGCTCGAGACGCGCAACGAGTCCATCGAGGTCGGTGACTCGGAGAGTACGGAACTGAAATCAGGAAAATATGCCGTCCTCGCAGTTACGGATACCGGTGAGGGTATGGATCTCCAAGTCCAGCGACGGGTGTTTGAGCCGTTTTTCACGACTAAACCGTCAGGCAAGGGTACGGGTCTTGGGCTTTCGACAGTCTATGGAATCATCCAGCAAAGCGGCGGACGGATCACGGTGAAGAGCCAAGTGGGACAAGGTACAACGTTCACGGTCTATCTTCCTCGAACGACCTCAGCCCCACCACTTCCCGAATCCCACGTACCTGCACAATCTCCCGCTCATTCCTCCGAGACCATCCTACTGGTGGAAGACGAGCAGATGCTGCGGAAACTCGTGAAACAGGTGCTGGAGAAGAACGCTTACAAGGTACTCGAAGCAGAGAGCGCCCAGGCGGCAATTCGCGTTTCAGAACAGCATTCCGGACGGATTCACCTGCTGCTGACCGATGTAGTCATGCCCGGGGAGAGCGGCCGGCAGCTTGCGGAGAAGTTACATCCCATCCGCCCGGACATGCGAGTCCTCTACATGTCCGGATATACCGATGATGCGGTAGTTCGCCACGGCATTCAGCACGACCAGGTGCGACTGCTGCAGAAGCCATTTGCTCCAGCGGACCTGCTCCGCGAAGTGGGGCAGGTTCTGAAAACTCCTTAGGCACGGGAGAGGGAAGATGAAGTGAAGTACTCATGGTGCGGTCGCGCACCTGTACTTTCCGACATGCGGGTCGCCCCTCAGAATCGCCCACTCTGCAGCATCACCAGGGTGCAGTCATGCAGCACCTCAATCCCGTTCGCCTTGGCCTCGGCTTCGAGACGATCGTTTTCAGCGCCGGGATTGAAGATGATCCGACGGGGATGGGCTTGCACGATCTGGGAAATCAGAGGCTCTGAACGTGCCGCGCCCAGATACATGGTGACGGTATCAATCGGCTGGCTCACCTCGGAAATGCTCTTGTAACAGGACTCCCCGAGAATCTCCTCAAACGCCGGGTTCACAGGGATCGCCTTGTGACCGTAGTCCTGCAGCATCTTCATCGCACGATACGCAAAGCGATCCGCCTTCGGGGTAGCGCCGAGAACAACGACAGTTTTCATAGATTATCCCTGCCGCACATTCGCGGGTGGAGCAAGAAACGGCTGCGCGCTCCCCGGCGCATGTCTTGATCTCGTAAATGGTTCAGGTAGAGGAAGCGAGTGACCTACCGGAAAACGCTCTTCGTGAATCCGCCCTCCTGGCAGGGTTTTGACGGTGGTGCAGGTTCTCGCTATCAGGCCAAACGCGAGGTTCGCTCCTTCTGGTATCCCACCTGGCTAGCGCAACCGGCGGCGCTGATCGAAGGCTCGCGTCTGATTGATGCCCCGCCGCACGATCTCACAAAGGACGATGTGCTGCGAACTGCTCGGGATTACGAACTGGTCGTGCTGCACACCAGCGCACCGACACTCCGTGGTGATGCGGAACTTGCCGAAGCACTGAAATCGCAGAATCCAGACATCCAGATTGGATTTGTAGGTGCCCAGGCCGCCGTGCTTCCCGAAGAAACCCTGCGGGTCAGCGAGGCGATTGACTGGGTCGGACGAAAGGAATTCGATTTTACCTGCCGTGATGCAGCTCTCGGGCTTCCGCTCGAGCAGATCGAAGGCCTTTCTTTCCGCCGGGAGCGACGCATCGTTCACAATCCGGAACGGCAGTTGATCCAGAGCTTCGACGAACTGCCAAGTGTGATGGATGTCTATGCCCGGGACCTCGATGTCGAGCGGTACTACATCGGCTACCTGAAGCATCCGTATGTATCTCACTACACCGGTCGTGGCTGCCCTGCACAGTGCACCTTCTGCCTCTGGCCGCAGACCGTGGGCGGTCACAAATATCGCGCTCGCTCCCCTGAGGGCGTGGCTCGTGAGATGACGCACGCCCGGCGGCTGTTTCCGAAGGTGAAGGAATTCTTCTTTGATGACGATACCTTCACGGCATACGCACCGCGTGCTCGGGAGATCGCCAAGGAACTCGGAAAGCTCGGCATCACCTGGAGCTGCAACGCACGCGCAAACGTCAACTACGAGACGCTGAAGGTAATGCGAGACAATGGGCTCCGGCTTCTTCTTGTCGGTTACGAAAGCGGCAATCAGCGGATCCTCGATAACATCAAAAAGGGAATCCGCCTTGAGGA
>CBINJX010000176.1:0-8095 GCA_966251085.1 uncultured Verrucomicrobiales bacterium | reverse complement strand
GCTTGGTCCGCCTGCAAGTTGTCCAAAGCCGCCCGGATCAACTGCTTGAGTTGATTGAGATCCACGGGTTTCTCCAGAAATCGAAGTACGCCGATCGCAGCAGAACGCTCCCGGTTCTTCGCCACGCTCATGGCCGTCAGCACAATTGCGCGGGCATTCGGCATCACCGTGGCCATCTCGTACAGGAAGTCCAAGCCGTTGCCGTCCGGCAATTCCACATCCACCAGGAATAGATCGATCCCCAGCCAGATCGCCCGTAGCTGGGCTTCTTCGATATTCCGAGCCCACACCAGACGAGTCTCAGGGAATTCCGTCAGGATCATCCTTTCAATCCGAACTCCATTGAGCAGGGAGTCTTCCAACAGGAGAATGACAGGATGTTCAGCAGACATAACGAGTAAGCAGGTATATCGTGATCGTCTCCACAGATGGCACGGATGGCATGGTTCGAAAAGCGGCATTCCGTTTCGTCCAATTCACCCCTTGCATACTTTCAGGGGCGCGAAATGTTCCCCTCCCGTATTCATTCGATGATTCCCGCTTCTCTTCCGCCCGATGAGGCACGTCGCCTGGCTGCGTTGTACAAGCTCTGTCTCCTGGATACACCAAAGGAGCAGCGGTTTGATCGGATCACGCGATTGGCCTCTCGGTTACTCGACGCGCCGATCGCACTTATTACACTCGTCGATAAGGAGCGGCAGTGGTTCAAGTCTGCAGTCGGGCTTGAGCTGCCGGAGACACCCCGTGCAGTTTCCTTCTGTGCACATGCTATTCTTGGCGAGGGCTTTTTCGTTGTTCCAGATGCCGGGAGGGACGAGCGGTTCAGCGACAACCCGCTTGTAACGGCCGCTCCGGAAATCCGCTTTTATGCTGGCCGGCCATTGAGCGCACCGGATGGCAGCCGCGTCGGCACCCTGTGTGTGATTGACCGCACCCCGCGGCAACTCACGGACGAGCAAGCGGAGGTTTTGAGGGGCCTGGCTGATATTGCTGAATCGGAGATCAATTCGTTCACGCTGCGAGAGGCGCTCGAGCGACTGGCCCAGAGTGAAGAGATCTTTCGCCGCCTCGCTCAAGTCGCGCCAGTCGGGATCTTTCTTACAGATGGAGAGGGGAACTGCACCTATGTGAATGAACGCTGGCGTCAACTCAGCGGCACATCCGAAGAAGCCATTATCGGGAACAGCTGGACCGGAACGGTGGCACCCCAGGACTCTGAGCAAACCGCCGCGCGCTGGCGACATGCCGCAGAGAACGGCACCGAGTTCGAGCAGGACTTGCGCTTCCTGCTCCCTGACGGCGGAACCGTGTGGGTGAATGCTCGTGCAATTCCTTTGCACGGTCCGGACGGAGCGATCCAGCTGTGGGTCGGGACCTGTAGCGATGTGACCCTCCATGCCAAGACGAGATTGGAAGTCGAGCGAGCGCGCGATGTGGCGGAACTCGCGACTCAGGCGAAGGCTCGCTTTCTTGCAAACATGAGTCACGAGATCCGGACTCCACTGAGCGGTGTCATAGGGATCATCCGTATCCTGCTCGAGAAGAACCTGGGGGCGGAGGAGCGCGCCCTCGCGAAAGTCGTCGAGCGCAATGCCGAAGCATTGCTGGCGATCGTGAATAACGTCTTGGATTTCTCGAAGGTGGAAGGCGGGCATCTGGAACTGGAGATTCGCACATTCGAAATGGCCTCCGTTCTGAACGATATCGCGCAACTCTTTGCACCCCGGGCGAGTGCCAAGGGCCTCATTCTGCAAGTGCGATCCGGTGCGGAAGTCCCGCTTTTGCTGCAGGGCGACGACACCCGCTTGCGCCAGGTGCTCAATAACCTGGTGAGCAATGCCATCAAGTTCACTGAACACGGCAAGGTTTCCCTGGATGTAGCTGTTGTGGAAAGCCGGGAGGGAGATGTCTCCCTCCGGTTCACCGTCAAGGACGACGGAATCGGCATCGCCAGGGAAGCGCATGGGAGAATCTTCACTGAATTCGCCCAGGCGGACTCCTCGATGACACGCCAGTTTGGCGGCACTGGGCTAGGCCTCTCGATCTGTCAGAGAATTGTCGCGATCATGGGTGGGATCATTGAGGTCGAGAGTGCGCCAGGCAGAGGTTCCACCTTCTCCTTCACTGTTCCATTCCTGCTCGCCTCTCCCTCTGCGGATTTGGGCGAGCCCTCTCCTGCGGAGGTTGTCCACGTGCCCACGGGACTGCGAGTGCTCGTGGTCGATGACAGCGAAACCAACCGCTATGTCGCGGTCCATCAGCTGCAGCGGATGGGATGTCTGGTGGATTCAGCGTCGAATGGATTGGAAGCTGTGGATCTAGCAAGGCGCACGCGCTACGACGCCATTCTCATGGACTGCCAAATGCCGGAGATGGATGGGTACACTGCCACCCGGGAGATCCGGCTCAACTCTGAAGATCATTCACCACGGATCATCGCGCTAACAGCACATGCGCTGAAAGGGGAGCGCGAGCGGTGCCTTGCGGCTGGGATGGACGATTGTCTCTGTAAGCCGTTGGACGTGGCGCAACTCCGAAGCTGTCTGTCCACCATTACTCCGGTTCAGGAAGAGACACAGGTCTCGGAGTCGATCAAAACTCTCCTCGACGAAGTGGACGGTGACACTGCGTACCTGAAGTGCACCATGACGATTTTCTACCGCGAAGCCGACGAGGCTCTGGAAGCTCTGCGGGCAGCGGCGACAGCCGGTGACAACCGAATGCTTGCAAAGGCCTCACATAAGCTGCGCGGAATGGCGGCCACCATTCATGCAAAACGGCTTGCGGAGCTGAGCGCATCTTTGGAAGAACGCGCGCGATCTGAGGAGGTGTTGGAACCGATAGCAGAAGTCGATAAGCTCGCGCTTGAGTATCAGGACCTCTGCTTATCGTTGAAAAAAGAGATCTCTCGTCTTGCCGGTTCGTAATTGGACGGGCGGGTGGAGGACCTTTCTAATACCCGCCGATCTCTCGTGCTGCCCCGTGCATCTCTGGAAACAGCCCGGCGATTTCCGGAAACCCACTGGCTGTTTATGGAAACAGGTAGGCGGTTTATAGAAATACCCTGGCTGTTTCTAGAAACAGAGCGCGCATAAATGACAAACCGCCAGCCGGTTTCTATAAACCGCGGCGCTCGAAAGATAAACCGCCGATCTGTTTCTATAAACCGCCAGAGGTGTACTGGTGATTTTTGGGGTTTCTCAGGGCCAGAAATGGGGCATTTTGACCCGCTCGGGTTGGGAGCATTCAGGATGAATGTTGATAGGCGACCGCATCTCGGATTCTCTTGCGTCTTGATGACTCACGCAGATGCACGAGTTGCCCCCATAGCTGCCCTCTCCGTCAGTAATTTGGAATGGCGGACTCTCGCACTTTCTGCGATTCAGGACGAAATCCCCGGCTTTGAGAGCTGGGTCTTGTGCGGCGGGTACTCCGTCGCGCTTTGGACCGGGGTAGATACACGACCGCATGGAGACGTTGATATAGGAGTTTTCAGGTCAGAGCTCGCCGAGTGCCTTGGCAGGATCGGAGGTGACCGTGTGTTTCTTTGCAGGCATGGCACCCACCTTCCCTGGGACGGCGGCGTGGTTCCGCAGGAAGTGCACGACATTTGGATCGCCGATCGGACCGGAAAGCATTGGGTCCTTCAGATCATGGTTTTTGATGACGAGGGGGAGCGAGTGTTCTACCGGCGAGACAGACGTATCAGTTGGGCTAAGGAACACCATTGCATTGAAGTAGCAGGAATGAGAGTGCTGAACCCTTTCGTGACCTTCCTGTTCAAGACGAACAAAACCACAATGGAAGAGAAAGAGGTACACGACGTCATGCAACTCATCGGTAAGAGAGGTGAGCTTTTCGCGTTATCGACGCGCTGTGAAATGTCACGCCAACCTTCGGCAGTCGGTCCTTCCTAACGTCAGGCCAGAGCATGACAGCACGGATTTCCATGCTCATCTTTGCAACTCTTTCTCCGGTGATCGCGACTGGCTGGTTGCTACAGTCGTGCTGAGACCGCAGTTCTTCATTCATCCGGATTCCCTATGGCATTGCTGATTAGGATTTTTGACGCAGCATGGTTCGCGACGTTCGTTGCTCTGGCAGGGGGTGCATTATACTATTCAGATTTTGGCGAAGTGGTCGCTGTGGTTCGCACACTGCCAGGGCGTGTATTCGTAAATTTGATCGTCGCTGCGAGCCTGTTGGGGGCGCTTTGCGGACAATTCATCCGGTGGCTTAGAACGTCAGGCCATCATGATGCTATTTTGGTTTTTGGAATCCTTATTGGATTTGGCGTGTTGCTCCTTCCCGTCTGTTGGGAGATCTTGGAGTATCAGTCATCATCGAGTCAGCCGGTGGAGCTTTTGGGGATTGTTGTTCAGACGGTTGGCTCTCTCTTCATGGCGATTGTGCTTGGAGGATGGAGTACGATCATTTCCTGCGTTTTCGCCACGCTCCTACTGCCTCAACTACAGCGGTTAGCCTTTTTGCGATCCGAGGGGGGAAATGAAATCGGGCGGGGGGAGTAAATTGCTCGAACGAATTACTGATCGCGACGATCTTTGGCGTAGGCGGTTGTCCTTACAGACGTCGGTCGCCTAATGTACTCGCATTCACCGCTGCCGCGCATCCGAGCCAGAAAGGGTAGGAGGGAGTACCTTCTGGTTTCCACCTGCACTCCAGGCGGACTAAAATTCCACCCCACTTTGACTGTCCGCTCCAACGCATTGCATCGAATTGGGGCAGACTTGCAGTCTGATTTGGGATCAGTATTGCAGTTCACCGACTCCTGAACGCCTGCACCTGGCCCATCTCTGCCAAGGTAGTCGCGTGCGCTTTCCTCGGGTATCACCATCGCCGCCACTCCTCGACGCGCCTCCTTTGGATCGATAAAGTACGCTGACCCGCGTAACTTCAGTAAGTATGCATCGCAACTTCGAGATCAAGATGGGCATCTACCTCGTCCAATCGCCCCACGAGCTTGATCTCCACAACACCTACGATTTTTGCGATCTGCACTATTCTGTGAAAGAAAGAAGTCTGCTGTTGCGATGGCGACGTTCTGAGCGAGATGGCATTCCCTCGAGTCTGCCGTCATTGATTACCCTTGAGTATCGCGGAGTTACTGAGTTCCGGTTTCGGCCTCGCGATCCTGCGCTTCCCTTTACAGAAGACGATTGTTTGAGGGACTATGGGTATTGGACAGATGAAGATTGGGCAGACGGGGTGATGGTCTGCGACCAATCACAGGATTGTGACGAACAATTCCTGACAGCCCTTGAGTTCATGTCTGGTGCCATGATCGCAGTTCAGGCAGATTCTGCCTGTGCAACGATCGCGGCCTGATTGTTCTCGCGTGTTTGGTGACGCGGGACCTTTGACTAAAGCCGTGTGACGGCTGCACTCCAATGACACTGCCCTTCTCAATCGTAGAGCAAACGCCGAGTCTCGAGGACTATAGACGGCTCATTGAGGCTGTCGGATGGCGGCCTCGGGAGCCTGAGGCGATTCAGATTGCTCTCGAGAATTCGCTCTACTCGGTATGTGCAGTGTCCGAGGGAACAGTGGTCGGCTTTGGGCGGGTGATCGGCGATGGAGGCCTGCACCTGTACCTCTCGGACATTGTTGTTCACCCGGCTTTTCAGCGCCGTGGCATCGGTACAGCCATCGTTGCCGCACTGACATTCTGGGTGAAAGCGTTCCCGTACTCCAACACGGTCGTCGCGGTGCTTCCTACGAAAGGCATGGCGGCTTTCTATGAGCGCCATGGATTCAAGGCTCATTCGATCCACAGTCCGCAGATGTCCATGTGGGTCAGACCTGCAATTCCTTCGCCGTAGAGCCATTTCCCGGTACCGCCTTCGGGGTGCCATTCCTTGTTATGCGGGTTCCGGTGGTAGCGCTCGTTCCTCGCGCGACCACCGGCTAGTCTCGGGCTATCCCTTCGGGTTCATGGCGGCGCTTCCTCCGCCGAATATCAGCCGCCCCCCACGAGAGATCCAGGAGTCTTACAGCTCCGTCACTCCCAGGGATTCAGCACGACTTTGATACACTCGTCCTGCTTGTGCTTGAAAATCTCGTAAGCCTTTGGCGCGTCCTTTAGGCCCATCTTGTGGGTGATCACGAAGCTTGGATCGATCTCTCCACGCTCGATCCGCTGCAGGAGCGGACGCATGTATTTCTGCACGTGGGTCTGGCCTGTCTTCACCGTGAGCGATTTATTCATGAGCGCTCCAATCGGGAACTTATCCACGAACCCGCCATAGACGCCCGCGACCGATAACGTGCCTCCCTTACGGCATGCCATGATGGCCTCGCGCAAGACCTCGGGGCGATCCGTTTGTGTCATCGTGGCTTGCTTCAGGCGATCGTATGCGCCGATCACACCGTGCCCATGCGCCTCCATACCGACGGCGTCGATACAGGCATCCGGACCGCGGCCGCCTGTCATCTCGTTCAGGGCCTCGAGTACGTTGACCTCATCGAAATTGATTGTCTCCGCACCGCATTTTTCCTGGGCCATCCGGAGCCACTCGGGGATACGGTCGATCGCAATGACCCGCTCTGCCCCGAGAAGGAAGGCGCTCTTGATGGCAAACTGTCCGACTGGACCGCATCCCCATACGGCAATGGTATCACCGCCTTGGATGTTACAATTCTCAGCGGCCATGTAGCCCGTCGGGAAAATGTCGGAGAGGAAAAGCACCTGCTCATCAGTAAACCCGTTCTCAATCTTGATCGGTCCTACGTCCGCAAATGGGACACGGGCATATTGCGCCTGCCCACCCGCATAACCGCCTAGCATGTGTGAGTAGCCGAAGATGCCGCATGGCGAATGCCCGAAGAAGCCTTCCGCCTCCGGAGCATTCGGATTGGTATTGTCGCAGAGCGAATACATCTCCCGCTGGCAGAAAAAGCAGCCGCCGCAGGCGATAGGGAAGGGGACCACCACACGGTCGCCGTTCCGCAGGTTTTTCACCTCCGGGCCCACTTCGACTACTTCACCCATGAACTCATGGCCGAGAATATCTCCCTTGGCCATGGTGGGAATGAAGCCGTCGTACAGGTGGAGATCCGAGCCGCAGATCGCGGTCGAGGTGATCTTCACGATTGCGTCGCGTGGATTCAGGATCTTGGGATCCGGCACGTCTTCGACCCGCAGTTTATTCTGATCGATCCAACAGTTTGCTTTCATGATCTGTGTTGAGTCTGAAGTTCAGCGTTTTGCGTTCTTCTGCTCTGGTCTGCGGGGATGTGCTCAGCTCTGCACGAAATCGTCGTAAAGCCGTGAAGTGCTACGGCTGCGGCCGGCAGGCTGGCCTTCGGTCGTCACGATCTGGCCGGTCTCCATCATCTGCTTGAAGCGGTGCAGATCGATGTGGATCTGCTGGTCGGGAGATTTGTGGAAAAGCTTTGCGATGGCTGCACCGAGCGCACCAGCTGGCGGGCGATACCACATCTCGACCCGCACCACCGTGCCGCGTCCGATCGGACCTGGCTCAAATCGCACCGTGCCGCTGTTATCTACATCCGCACCCGGAAGTGAGCGCCATGAGATACGCTCGTTCGGCAGATCCTCGGTGATCTCGGCGTCCCATTCCACCGTTCTGCCGGCCGGAGCTTTCGCTTTCCAATGAGAGTGCCTGGGGCTGGTGGTTTGCACCGACTCGAGATGTGGCATGAAGCGCGGGAGGTTTTCGAAGTCGCGCCAGAACTGATAGAGTTCCTCCGGGGAGCGGCCGATAGTGATGCTCCGGGTAACATGAAAACCTTCCTTCTTGCCCGATCTGCGGCTGAGGGCGAAGGCACAGAGAATATCGAGCGCCATGACGCCGATCACTGCTGCCGTGGAGGCTTCCAGGCGATCGCGATCCGTTTTTCGGGAGCCAAAGGCCGCGCTCAGGATACTCAAATCCATGGCATCACCCGCTACTCGTGACCAGAGCCATCCGGTAGGCTTGCGTTTGGAGAGAATCCCTACGCCGCTGATTAGTTCGCGTGCGCCGAGGGCGGGGAGAATATAGCAAAGGGAACGTGCACCGATAATCCGCGAAAGGGTCCGCGGCACAAGGATCTCCGCCAGCCCGAGGCCGAT
>CBINJX010000175.1:0-8099 GCA_966251085.1 uncultured Verrucomicrobiales bacterium | reverse complement strand
CAAGGCGTTTAGCCAGAAGGTGCGTGTAGATGATCGCGCCCTCTTTGTTCAGGTGCTCCATATCGAAACGATATTTCCAGTCGAAGAGTTCGGGGTAATCTGCAGGATCATCGAAGTGCAGCGCCACTGGCCCATTCAGGCCGTTCGAACGCCAGGGTAGCGCACCGGGTTCGAAAAGAATTGGAGCTTCTACGGTTGGGCTGATGATGAAATACACACGGGCCCCCAGCCCGCTCACCTTCTCAATGAAGTTCGCGAAAGCATCCTCGAGTATAGGATCGCGACGGATAGGCCGGCCATTGGCGAGCCTTTGCTCCAGCGCTTTTTCGTAGCTGGAGATACTTTCCTTGGGCATTTGAAGATCGATCGGAAGATAGCCGTCCTTTGCCGGCCCCAAGACCTTGGACTTGATCTTTTTCGACGCAGGCCGGAACGACGTCATCAGCGTACTCCCGTCGCCGACGTTTGCGTAGTTCCTGAGCATCATGAATGTGTGTCCCTTGAGAAACTCGAGCTGACGGGAAAGTGGAATAACTTTCGTGTTCTGGAGAACACCTCGCAGGGCGAGCTGGGTCCTCTCGAAGTCATGCCAGTAGATTGTTCTGCGCCCGTCCGGATCATGCCCCCCGCGCACATTCCGATGCATTGGGTTCACATCCACGATCACGTGACGAAGCCTTGTTGGCTTTGACTCCATGGCCCGGTCAAATACGTAAAAAAGCTCGGGCGACGTCATCGCATCGATCCCGAGGTTGAAAGATTTCACCGGAACGCCCAAGCCGGTTAACTCCCGGTCGAAGATTTCCGGCGAGATCTGTCGATAGACTCGGCTTGAGCCGATGAAAAGTGTGTCAAACTCATCATGGTGGGCTTTGAAAAACGCGAGTTTTTCCCTCACCTGAGGAACATCCGGGAAAGGTTTAGAAAGGTGCAATCCGCCACAGGCTGCTGCCAGCCCACAAAGGAATGCAACGACCGGTAGAATCGTCCGGCCAGACTGAACTCTAATCCTTCTCATACGCAGGTGTCGTTTCCATACATTCGCTCAGGGCCCCACATCTCCGGGACGTGGTGACATGCTATTGCGTATGTGGCGTTTAGCAAACATTTGCCGAGTGGCACGAGCCACTTGATTGGTTCTCGTCTCTAGAACGGGCGTATGAGCCGGATGCTGTTCAAATGAACAGCCGCGCCAGCAAATCTTCCGCCGCCCTGTTTCTAGAACCCAGCTTAAAGTTGATGGAACTGCGACGCCCAGAATTGCCAAAGCCGCCCTTACAAAAGTTCCAATAGCTTCGGAACAAATAGAATCGCCCCCACGATCACCGCACACCCCGAGGCCACGAGCACGGCCCCCGCAGCGACATCCTTCGCCCAGCCAGCGAGCTGATTGTATTCCGGTGAAACGAGATCCACGACAAACTCGATTGCCGTATTCAGTCCCTCCGTGACCCAGACTCCGCCGATGGTCAAGACCAGCACGGCCCACTCCGCACCGCTGAACTGCAGCCAAGTGGCCATCGCTACCGCCCCAGCCGTCCCCACTGCATGAACCCGTGCATTCGGTTGGGTCCAGAGCAGAATTTTCAATCCACGCGCCGCATCCACAAAAGAAGACAGGCGCCAGCGGCGCGAACTTGCGTTGCGCTCCGGGCGCCTGGTCATCGGTGCGGTAATCGGAGCGTTACTTCTTCCCACCGTTCGGGAAGTACTTGTACGCACCCGGATCACCGCTTCCACCAGTCCCCTTATCAAGGGCTGGATCATGTGGGTCGGTCGGACCTGAGCCGGCCGGGTTCGTCGGCACAGCCAGAGGCTTGTGCGGCGCCGGGAGCGGCTCGACATCGCCACTCAGCCGGCTGTGGCTCGCCCCTTCGTGAGCGGTTTTAGAATGAGCGCTGGGCAGGGCGGATGCGGTTTCTTCAGCGGAATGCTTCTCGCAAGCGTTGACAAACAGCGCCAGGACAGCGGCGAGAATGAAGGAAAGGCGTTTCATGAGAGGCCGGGAAGCTAGCGGGCGTCTGGAAAACTGAGAAGTGAGAAGTGAAGCTCGAACACAGAGTCCGCACACTAGAAAATACTGTTCAATAATATCGTGCCTGTGAACACTCCCGCCCCCATGCAAAACCGCATCGACCAGAAGTTTGCCGACCTGCGAGCTGCCGGACGGAAAGCGCTCATCGCCTACATCTCGGCAGGCGACCCTAATCTTTCCGCCACCAAAGCCCTTGCACTCGCTCTCGAGAAGGCCGGTGTGGACATCCTGGAACTAGGGGTCCCCTTCTCCGATCCGCTCGCCGACGGTATCGTGAACCAGCAGGCTGCCACCCGCGCGCTTGCCGCTGGTGCAACTACACGCGGTGTACTGGATTGCATCCGCGAGATCCGTAAGGAGTCCCAGCTTCCTATCGTGATCTACACTTATATGAACCCGATTTACTGCTACGGGTTCGAACAGTTTCACCGTGATGCGGAGGCCGCCGGTGTGGATGGCCTGCTGATTCTCGACCTCCCTCCCGATGAGGATGTCCGGAATGCCGAACTCTCCCAGTCCACGGGCCTGAAACGGATCCGCCTGATCGCCCCGACCACCCCCGAGTCCCGGATCGCGGAACTGACACGCGAAGCGAGCGGCTTTATCTACTACGTGTCCCGCGAAGGAGTTACCGGTGAGCGGACCGATGTCGCGGCTTCCCTGGATGAACGTGTGGCGGCAATCCGGAGCACCACCGATCTACCGGTTGCGGTAGGATTCGGCATCGCGACCCCCGAACAGGTGCGTGCAGTTGCACAAAGCGCTGATGCCGTCGTGGTCGGAAGCGCAATTGTGAAGCGGATTGGAGAATGGGGTGCCGAGGCGGATCTGGCAGAACGGGTGGCGGAGTTTGTGCGTCCGCTTGGGGCTGCGACTCGGGTTTCGTAAGGAGAAGGTTCAAGGTGGCAGAGCCGTCCCGGCTCTTCCTCATCGGCTGACGCTGCGGAATGCCGCTGCCACCTTCTTGGATCAATTCTGCCGCACGCGCAGTCGTAGGAAGACTCGATTGCCTGTCGCATTGCTGCGCCAGGTAGTCTGATAATTGGCAGCATCGCCAGATGGTGCCTCCTGTAGGAGAACCGCAGGGCTCCAGTTGATGAGATCGGTAGATTCAAGGGCCTCGATTACGACGTCATCGGCTGCCACCGGATGCGCGACTGTGAGGAGCAACGCGCCAGATGCATCCCGAAACATTGTGAGTTCCGGCACGGAAGAGGCCGAGCCGTCACTGGTGCCGAGTGCATACTCGATCAGCGCCGTGTGACCATCGCCATCGGCATCGGCCAATGAATTGCCCACAAAAAGCGTAGAATCCACCTGCCCGGGCGCGCCTCCTACGCCGGTACTAGGGCGCCACGCCCCAGGGGAGTTTGGATCGGTGTTCGTGTGGAACGGACGCTGCAGGACAAGCGTCATTCCATCGCCGTCCGGCGACGACGGCCAGTTGCTCACATTGGAGTCGCCGTAGGTAAACGTAAGGATCACCGCGCCTGTGATGTCGCACAGCGTGATCGTTTCTCCCGAGTTATCGAGTGAACCCGTGAAGACTCCACCGATTGCAACACCCGGATAAGCTGCCGCAAAGGCTGCGGCGTCCTTTACCAGAACCACGCTCGCTCCCGGTGCCAGGGTCACGTCACCAAAGGTAAACGTGATCCCCTGTGTGAAGTGAGCGCCATTCAGAGGCGCGGGCTGGTTCGAGACATTCGTGAGTTCGATGAACTCCGTGGTGTCATCCGGACCGGGAGGATTGTAATTCAGCTCCGTGACCACGATCCGCTGCGGTGCTGGAGCAAAGTCGGCCTCGACCAGCGGGGACCATTCACCGGAAGCGGAGCGGACGCGTGCTTTGATTTTCACCGGTGAGGAAACGGAGATCGGTCCCGTATAGACGCTTCCCTGCGGAGCGCCTCCTACCGCGCGCGGGTCACTGCCGGTGGTGGTATAATAGAGAACGCCGCCCGCGTTTGGATTACTGAGTGTAACAGAAGCACCGGTTCCAACTGTCCCCCCAAACGGAGTCATCGTTGGCGCCGTCGTGAGCGGCCACAGTCCTGAGGATCGAGCCTGCGAGAGAAAAGTGCTCTCCCGGCTCGACCAGTTGTTCCAGTTGCTATTGTCAAAGCTCCCGCCGAACACCGCCCCGATCAGCGGTTCCACCTGGGCTCGCAGGCCATTCCATCGGGCGTTCATATTCGCGCGCGTCATTACACCGCCGTTGAAGAAATGCTTCTGGAGTCGATCCGCAAAGAGCAGCCGGAACTCCGGGTTCTGGCAAGCGCGACGAAAGACCAATGCTGCTACGGTACTTTCCGAGCCCGGAGAACTCGTACTGGAAACGTGCAACTCACTCTCAAAAGTGTTGTGCTGATTGTCCTGTCCGAATTTCCCAATTCCTCCCTCGGCGTCCCACATGGAAAACCGCCAGAGAGCCCCGGGTGCGCGTTCCCGGCAAAAGGCGTAGTTGTTGTGTGGCCAATCGCGTGTAGCACCCCATCCGTTGACAATGATGTAGTCCGCAACATTCGTCATGTCCCACATCGCCGCGCCCTGTTGATAGGCACCAAGAGAGGTGAAGTCGTTGTTGCGGAAGAAGGAGATCATCTGGTTGTAGGCGACAGCGTCGCCTTCCTCCCACTCGCCGATGTAATTGACGTCGAACAGATTGTCCGTCCTGTAAAACTCCTGGAAAAAAGTGCCGCGCGGACGTTCGGTCGGATTAAAGTAGCTCTTGAATTGTCCGTTGATGAACAACGTGGCGATGAAACCCTGCGGAGCAGGCGCTCCCATTGCAGCGAACGAACGCCGCATCCATTCATCAATGATGAACGGATTGTAGGGATCGTTCTTTCCCGCGCGGAGCCGAAGGGTGTCCCACTCCCGCAACGAAGACGTCGGAATGAAGCCGTTCTTTCTCAATCGCGAAATGCCGAAGTCGGAGCGGAAGAAAAGATTCAGCTGCGGCTTGGAATGCGCCCCGCCATTCCAGTTCGTATCGGCAATTCCCTTGAGTTGATATTGCGGACGCGACCAGGGAGAACCGGCAAAGCGTGCGCCGATATTGGTTCGCTCGACGAGTTCGTTTCCGGGATTAATGATCTCGAGCGCTGTCGGCCTCTCGAAGGCACGGCCACGCGCCATGGTAAAGTTGTAGTCGAATCGTGGATCGTTCACCGCCCACGAGCCTGAGGGCCATCCGCCGCCGACCTGCGAGAAGATCCCATCCGGCGAGTAAAAGGTCTCCCCAGCCGGACCGCTGAGGAAAAACGCCGGCACCATCGCGAGTCGAGGGTCAGCTCCGGTGACATAATTTCTGGTGCGCACTTCACCTGGCAGAAATCCGGGCGCGAATGCCCGGGCCCGTACCGTTGCTGCACCTGGAGGTGTCGTGGTTCCCGGAGGGAGAGTCGCTGGCGGCGAAAGATAGCGGCCCTCGATCACATTGATCCCCGAAGGAAGTCCGGGACCACTCCAGCCGACTGCAAGATTATCCCCTCCTCCACCTTCGCTCTGGAGCACCTCGAAATAGTAGCTCTGCCCTGCAATCAGAGAAACTGGCGCTGACTTCCCTGAGGTGTGCTTGGTCCAATCCCGCGGACCAGCCCAACCGGTGATGTAGGCAATGCGGCGCTTGTTTGCAGGATTGCTGTCAGTGCTCAGCCACAGCTCGCCATCGTCATCGGTCGCGAGCCAGAACTCGTAGCTCCCCGTCTGTGGGACATGCAGGAAGCCACGGATACGCTGGGTGTAGTAGTCGCTGATATTGCTCGGCGTCTCGAGCTGGGTGATCAGTTGCGTCGATGTCGGTGTCGCATTCGACGGCAGGTTCGCGGGCGTAACCGTCGTGCCTGATCCCCACTGGAACATCTCACGCAGGATCGTTCCCGATCCGGGCCCAGTCGTCGGACGATTCATCGGATCGAAAGGTCCCGTGTAGAGCGTGCTTGTCTCCGTCGGTTCCGAGCCGTCCAGAGTATAGCGAATTGTCGCGCCGGGAGTGGCGGTAGAAAGACCTATGGTGAGCGGCGCAGAGTGGAATCCGGTCGGTTTATCGAAATCGACCTCTGCAGCAACATCGCGAGCAGTTCCCGCGATATTGGCCGAGCCAGGTGTGCCTCTCGGGAGAAAACGGTACTGACCGCCCGCCGAGTCCAGCCCCCATGTATGGAACGCGTTCTGGACCGGAACTCCCGTGATTTCACTCTGCAGGACCCCGCCTGCATCACGCAGGGCGAGATATTCGCCCTTGGTATTCAGGGAAAAATTCGTGTGCAACAGTCCACCGTCTGCCGGTGCTTTGATATCACGTCCTGAACACGCCACCACCAGATATCCCCCCGGGGGAATGGTGATGCCGGAGGGAAACGTCCACTTTGGCGGCATCTCACGGCTATCGGTGAGAGTCCATCCGCTGAGATCCACTGCAGCGGCACTGGTGTTCCTCAATTCGATCCAGTCGAGAAACTCGGGGGAGATAAGGTCCGAAACATCCGGTGCAGGTATCCCCACTTCTGCGGTGCCCACCTTATACCGCCAGACAGATCCCACGGTCACGAACGGGAGTGTCGTGCCACCGCTCACCCCCGAGAACCGGATATCCAAAAGGAGATCGGATGAACTCGTGCCTGAATAGTGCAACTGCGCGGAAATCACGTTCCGCCCCGGCCGCAGCAGATTCCGCGGCACTGGAATCGAAACCACTGCTGCCGGATTGTCTGCACCGTTATCAAACCGAGCGTTGTGACTACTTGCCGCCGTATTGTACGGCACAAAAGTACCCGCTGCGCCCGCGAGATTGGCCCGTGAAAGTTCATAACCGTTGAGGTACATGACGTAGCCGTCATCCCAATCAACTGTCAGGGTGGTCGAGGCCAGCCCCTCGTACTGCGCCTGAGTGAGCGAAAACTCGCGCCGCATGTAAACCGACATGGCGGTGTTTCGCATCGACGTCAGGTTTGTGCGGAGCTGCGAGGAATAGGAAGGGTCGGCATCAAAGCCGATCGCCCCAAACCCTTCATTCCAGCTTCCGTCGACAAAGTCCGGCTGCGTCCAGTTTGGCCCGAGCGGGAGTGCCGCTGCAAAGTCTGCAGCATCATACAGCCCGCCAGAAGGCGCATGGGTACCTGCAAACCAGCTCCACGAGTCTCCCGGTATGACAAGATTCTGAGAACTACCGCCGGCAATGCGCAGTGTGGCCGAGCAGAAGAGTTGTCCGTTTCCCTCCGTGCTATTGTGGACTTGGATCGCCAGTACGTTCGCCCCGCTACGAAGCAGAGTACTCGCGGCGCCGAGTTGAATGGTCTCGGGTGAACCCGCAGGCTTGTTGTTGAAGGCCGGCTGATCGTGCCAGGTGTAGCTACCGACGGCACCCGTGTTTCGCCGGGCGATCTCGACGCCGTTCAGGTACGCCACAAAACCGTCGTCGTAGTCGATCACCAGTTCCACCTGAGCAGCGCTGGAAGCCTGTGCTGCCGACACACTGAAGGAGCGGCGCAGATACAGCGACGGTGTTTTGTTGAGCATCGCACCGCTGACGTTGGTCGCCTGGGTGTATCCGAATCCGAGCGGGCCGGGACCGTTCTGCCAGTACGAGGGTACGGCGAAATCGAGCTCGTGCCATGCGGGCATGTTCCCAAGGCGCGGCGGTGCGCCTGGAGGCCGCTGCAGGAGCCGGTCGTTTTGTACTGAGCTTACCTCGTTAATAACTACTTGCTGGGCGGAGCCCGACGAAATCACTGCAAAGCAGAGCAACGCCGCAACCACACACAAAGTGTTGCGAGAGATGTTCATGAGGGGTGAACCAGCTTGCGCTCATGAATCAGGATGCGCAAGCAAAGGCTCCGCATCGTGTACCCGATTCACAATCGATCCCTTCGACTGTGCGCATCGGCCGGGAAGGGTTGGATACGTCGACTTTCGGTAGCAGGCGCCGGTCTCTCGTGATGCCCCGTGCATCTCTGGAAACAGACCGGCGGTTTCGGGAAACCCACCCTCGGTTTCTGGAAATACAGCCGCGGTAAATAGAAACCCGCTGGCGGTTTATAGAAAGGCATTGGCGGTTTCT
>CBINJX010000174.1:0-8100 GCA_966251085.1 uncultured Verrucomicrobiales bacterium | reverse complement strand
AGGTAGTTCTCCTCGTTGTCGAGCGTCGCCCCGCCGAGTGTGCCGATGTTGGTGACATGGTTCAACAGGCGGCCGTGCTCGTCTTTGTGCGTGTAGTTCTCCTCCCGGGCCTCCTTCACCAGCTTCGCGATCCGGTCCAGCGCCCAGTCCACCGTTTTGACCTCCCATTTATCCGAATACGGCGCGCGCCAGAGCACGTTTTTGATTCGGTGCCGGTTGTGATGGAGTTGAAAAATGTTCGCGCCTTTCGGGCAGAGCGTCCCTTCGTTGATCGGGCTCTCCGGGTTTCCCTCGATGTTGATGACCTGGCCGTTCTTGGTGTGAATCAACGTGCTGCAGCCGACCGCACAGTAACAGCAGATGCTCTTGGTCACGGTCGCATCCTGCAGCCGCGACTCCTTCTGATGAGTCAGCTGGCTGTACGGCTGCGGTGATCGCTTCTTGGAATCGGCTCGTTGAAAGAGAGATTTGAACATCGGCTTCTCCGGTTCGACGGTGCCCCGCCGTCGTGTGGGACTCTTGGATTCCTTCGGGAGCGCGAGGCCCACCGGACGTTGGGGATGGCAGTGATCTTGGTCCGGGCAACCTCGTAATAGAGTAGATCCCGACTGGGTACAGGCGGCTCTGTTCCGAGCCGAGTGGCAATGCGGCCCTTCTGGTGCGCGCATTCTGGCATTTTGCCCAAAATGCGGCCCTCGACGTGCGCGCATTCGGCCAATTCCTCTAAAATGCGGCCCGTACGGTGCGCACATCTGGCGGATTTCTGAAGAATGCGGCCCTTTCGGTGCGTACGTTTGGCGGATTTCTGAATAATGCGGCCCTTTTGATGCGCACATTTCCTGAATTCCTGCAAAATGCGGCCCCTTCGGTGCGCGCATTTCCAGATTTTCTGCAAATTACGGTACCCGTCGTGAGTACGTTTCCGGATTTTATGAAGAATGCGGCCCCTACGGTGCGTACGTTTGCAGAACTTTTGCAAAATGCGGCCCTCTGTATGCGCGCATTCCGATGTTTTGCCAAAAATGCGGCCCTTGCCGTGCGCATGTCTCGGAAACTGCAGGATCGAACTGCCAATCCTCAACGCACCTGCCTCATCCCCGTAAAACCCGCAGATCCCCCTGCCGTCTAGTAACCCCATCCCGGTCGAATTTCTCCAACAAGGGAACCATAATTCTACGGCTGCTCCCAACCTGTTGTTTCAGTTCGCTGACTGACGCCGAGCCTTTCTGCCGGAGGTACGATTGCACCGTTTCCCGCGCTCGCTCAAAGGCGTCGCCAAGCAGTACGGTCTGATCGTTGAGTTCCACCACTTCACCGGTCTGGATCAGGAACCGGAGCGCCTGTTCTCCGATTGCATCCCACACCAGTTCTTTCCGCGACGGTGGTTCGAGCGGTTTGGATGCCAGGGCATTGCGCAGGCGTGTGCCTGCTTTCTGGAGATTTGCGGGCAACGCGGGCTGATGTGTGGCGCGACGGACAAACATCCCGCTCTGCAGAAATCCCTGCGCGTTCATCTCCACCAGCACGCATCCGAACAGTTCCGGGTCGGGCAGGAGCGGCAGAAGGGCTGCACGCAGTTCGCTGATGCCGAGACCCAGCTTGTGCGGGTTTTGTTGGTGCTCGGCGTCCACCAGCTCCGCAGCCTTCGCGATGGTCTCAGTCCACCACGGCTTCCACAGGAGCCAGCCGTGATGGTGAGCGGCATCGCCATGTTGCACGAGCGCCTGCCATACCGACTGCACTGCTTCGGAGCTGAAGCGCGATTTGAGCAATAAAGAGTCCACCTTTGCCGCGCGATCCCGGCGGAGAAGTGACGCTATGCATACCTCTGCGTCGCCGATCATCGTCGCACGGGCAGCAAGAAACTCATTCTGCTCCAGAGAGCGGAAGCGTCTGCGCACCGCGTCAGGATCTAGCACCACGCCTCCACCCAGCGTGGCCTGCTCCGACCAGTCCCGCACGATGAAACGGTCACCCGCAAACGCGAACACCGGTTCCTCCGCGCGCAGTTCCGCGATGCGGTGCTCGCCTGGATTCAGCGGCAGGTGATCGAGAAAGTACACTCGTGCGGCGAAGCGTCCGCTGCCGTGGTGAATCTGCACGCGAGTTCCGTCCTCGAGCGAGCGGGCAGCGGGAGCTCCGGTGTGGAGCAGACGCGCGCTTTTCTCCAGCAGGACGTCGAGGGTGTCGGTCGCGCTCCCCAGTTCTGGCAAGGTAATGACTTCCCCACGGCGAACACCAGGTCCTGTGGCGTCCTTTCCCCGGTCGGCTGCAATGTCGGGAAGGTTCAGCGCAGTGCGCGTCCCGGGGCGGCTCTGCTCGACATCTTTGTTATAGCTCTGGATCGTGCGTACCCGTGCGGTGATTCCCCTCGGCTGAATCACCACCGTATCGCCACGTTTTAAAATGCCGCCGGTGAGAGTGCCAGTGACGACGGTGCCGGTCCCGCGCAGAGTAAAGACCCGGTCCACGGGAAGACGCGGTTTTCCGATGTCGGCTGCAGGGGGAGTACTGGCAAGGGCAGCAGACAATGTCGCCCTCAACTCCTCCAATCCATCGCCCGTGAAGACCGAAACCGGAACCACTGGCGCATCACTGAAAGGAGTTCCCTGCAGCTTCTTGCACACAGCCTTGATAGGCTCTGAGACATCCGCCACGAGATCGCTCTTTGTGAGTGCCACCACGGCGCGCGGGATACCGAGATAGCTCAGGATCTGGAGATGCTCCTCCGTCTGCGGCATCCATCCATCATCCGCCGCCACGATGAGCAGCGCGAGATCAATGGATCCAACACCCGCGACCATCGTTTTCACGAAGTCCTCGTGCCCGGGGACGTCCACGATGCCGATACGACAGCGTGCGCCGTTTGCATCGTCGATATCGATATGCGCAAAGCCCAGCTCCAGTGTGATGCCACGCGCTTTCTCCTCGGGGAGACGATCCGGATCGATTCCCGTGAGCGCCTTTACCAGCGCGCTTTTGCCATGATCGACGTGTCCCGCAGTCGCGAGGATGTAATATCGGGTCTGCGTCATCACAACTCTTACAACGGGGCATTTGGCTGACATGCCATTCGCACCGCCTCGGCAAGTTGCTCGTCCTGCTCCGGAAAGATCGTCCGAAAGTCCAGGAGGTATCGGTCTTCCGAGATGTATCCGACCACCGGCGGTCGCCCGCATCGCAGCAGCTTGGCGAGATCATCCACTCGTCCTTCGCGGGGTCTGAGTTCCAGGGCAATCGAGGGAACAGCGGAGCGGGGGAGTGTGCCGCCGCCGATGCGTGACTCCACTGCACGGATCTTTACGTCGAGCGGCAGGTTACCGAGGCGATGTGCCACTGCTGCCGCGCGCTCTCTGAGCTGATCCACCGTGGCGTGGAGCATCGCCTGCAATGGGACCTGCTCATCGATATCCCTCTCCACACCTCCTCTCACATACACCTCGACTGTGGTCTGCAGTGCAGTGAGGACGAGCTTGTCACAACGGAGCGCCCGGAAGAATGGCTCCCGTTTCAGGGCCGCGATCCACCGCTTCTTTCCGGCAATGATTCCTGCCTGAGGACCGCCGAAAAGCTTGTCGCCGCTGAAACAGACGACATCCGCGCCTTCCCTGAGAGCCTCGGCGGGAGTCGGCTCTTTCTCCACACCTGCAACGGTACTTGTGTCGAACACCGCACCGCTGCCGAGATCGTGTACCAGTGGGATGTCGTGCCTTCTCGCGAGCGCCGCGAGTTCTTCCGGTGCCGCCGCTTCCACGAAACCGCCCATATAGAAATTGCTCTGGTGCACTTTCAGGATCAGCCCGGTCTGTTTGCTGATTGCTGCCTCGTAGTCCGCTACTGTGGTGCGATTGGTCGTGCCTATTTCCACAAGCTTCGCACCGCTGGCCTGCAGGATATCCGGAATCCGGAATCCGCCGCCGATCTGTACCAGTTCTCCACGGGAGATGATCACCTCCGGCTTCGTCTGTGTAAAATGTCGGAGCGTGAGCACCAGGGCGGCCGCGCAATTGTTGACCACCGTAGCAGCCTCCGCCTGGCAAAGCGTTGCGAGGAGTCTCTCGAGGTAGATCCCCCGGCTGCCGCGCTCGCCTGAGGTCAGGTCGATCTCGAGGTTGGAATAGTGACCAGCGATGTCAGAGAGCGCTGAGATCGTGGATAAGCCGAGCGGGGCGCGTCCGAGATTGGTGTGCACGATGACCCCAGTGCCATTGATCACCGGTTGAATACGGCTGCGTTCCATCACGGCCACCGTTTCCTGAATCCGCTCGAGGAGGGCCGTGAGTTCCGGAATCTCTCCACTCTGGCGAAGCGTCGCGAGTTCCTGCCGGACCAGATCCACAACCACAGGCCGCGGCAACAAGACCGGCGGCAGAGATTGCAGAACCTTCTCTACGGACGGGATCTTGCGAAGCTCATGATTCATGGCCGCACCAGAATGCGCGGCTCACGGCTCTTTACAATCCGGCCGATCACAGCAGCCGAGGGAGTGCGGTGTTGTTTTAGAATCGCCAGGACTCGATCGAGCTTTGCCGGCGGTACGCAGACGAGCAGGCCTCCGCTGGTCTGCGCATCTGCGAGAAGGATCTGCTGGGCAGGGCTTGCACCCTCTACCTGTAGGAGCTCTTCTGCGGCTCGCAGATTTTCACGGCTCCCGCCGGGTACGCATTCATTCGCAATCAAGGTCCACACGCCTTTCCCAAGAGCGGGCACCTTTGAAGCCTCCACGATCGCGGTCACGCCGCTGCCCCGGCAGATCCCCGCCAGATGGCCCAGCAGACCGTAGCCGGTGACATCCGTTCCCGCTTTCACGAGCCCCTGTTCGCCCAGATCCGCGCCAGCCGAGTTCAGTAGTCCCATGCAGCGAACAGCCTTCTGCGCAAGCGGGGCAGGGGCGATGCCGCGTTTGATTCCCGTGCTGACGATCCCCGTGCCTAGGGGTTTGGTGAGTACGAGCAGATCGCCCGGACGCGCATGGCTGTTTGCGATGACCCGACGCGGGTTCACAATGCCCGTAACGGAAAGGCCGAAGATTGGCTCCGGATTGCGAATGCTGTGGCCGCCCACCAGCGCGCAGCCCGCTTCCTTCACCTTCGCTGCAGCGCCGAGTACGATCTGATGGATTACATCCGGAGGCACGAGATCGATCGGCATTCCCATCAGGTTCATCGCCGTGAGCGGGCGTCCTCCCATGGCATAGACATCCGAGAGCGAGTTCGCCGCGGCGATTTGTCCATAGACAAAAGGGTCGTCCACGATGGGCGTGAAGAAGTCCACCGTCTGCACGAGGGCGCGATTGCGGTCGATCTGGAAGACGCCCGCATCATCTGCCGTCTCAGTGCCGACCAGGATCCGCGGATCCCCAGTCGGCGAAAACTGACGCAAAACTTGCGCCAGAGCCTTTTGGCTAAGCTTGGAAGCTCACCCGGCGCAGGACGAAAGCGAAGTGAGTTTCAGGATCTGTTCGCGGGACATGCCGGAATCACACGCACAAAACGCTCACGAGGAGAAGCGTCAATGTGGGGCGGACTTGCAGTCCGCTCTGTGTTGACTCGGCAGTTCTCGCGCGTCTGGAGACGGGCGTCAGAGTAGGGTAGGCTTCCAGCCTGCCTGCTATGCTCCTGCTGAAATATGCAATCTCTGGCCTCCCGGGCAGATGAGTATGGAGCACGTGATCTTCCAAGGAACGGTGTTCTCCAGGTTCGCAGTGCTTGGAAAGCTTGCGAGCGTGTGACAGGGGCGGCATCCACCTCGCGCAGGCTCGAAGCCCACGCCACTCTGGGAGGCGGAGAGGGTAAGAATCGAACTTACCTCGGCCGTGAAACGGACCGATAGCGGTTTTGAAGACCGCAGGGGCCACCAGGCACCCATCACTCTCCGGGAACTCCGTCGCAAATCGAAAGCGGCCCGACGAATGGCCTTTTGTGAGCAGTCCTACAGATGCTCACCCGCCAGAATATCCGTCGTCTGAAGCTCGAGCTGGAACGGCTCCAGAGGCATAGGCTCATTGTGATCGAGGAAACGAGTGCAGATGCTGAAGAAATCCGCCCGGGTCTTCACACGCCGGATGTCGTGCAGGAACTGACCTGTCGGCTCGATGCCCAGGCCGATGAAGTTCAGGTATTTCTTCATGCTGTGCACCTGCGTCGATTCATTCACTCCCGGCGTGGTCGTGAACTCGTAGAGCGCCTCGATATAAGCGAGCACTTCCCGGCCGCGCGGCAGGGTGATCTGTTCACCACGCAGGTGCTGACGGATCTGCTCAAACATCCACGGATTCCGAATCGCGCCGCGGCCGATCATGAGCCCGCGCGCGCCAGTGATGTTCAGGACATGTGCTGCCTTCTGCGCGGAATAGACGTTACCATTCGCCAGCACGGGGCAGGGGACTGCCTGGACCGCGCGCGCGATAAAATCGTAGTGCACCTCGCTCCGGTAACGCTCGGCCACTGTGCGGCCGTGGACGGTGAGGAGATCGAGGGAGTGCTTCGCGAAAATTGGTAGCAGCTCATCGAATACCCCGGGATCGTCGAAGCCGATGCGCGTCTTTACCGTGAACCGGATATCGATCGCATCACGAAGCGCCCCAAGAATGGAATCAACCCGATTCAGGTCTCGCAGAAGACCGCCGCCGGCGCATTTGCGGTACACGACCGGAGCAGGGCAGCCGAGGTTCAGATCGACGGCGGCGATCGGGTACTGCTGCAGTTCCTTCGCGGCGCGGACGAGTGATGGGATGTCGTTTCCGATCATCTGCGCGATCGCGGGACAACCGGTCGGATTCTCCGTGAGGGATTTCAGAATCCATTTCTCCAGATGGTAATCCGCATGTACGCGGAAGTACTCTGTGAAATAGACATCCGCCCCGCCGTAGGCGCGCATCAGCCGCCAGAAAGCGAGATCCGTGACGTCCTGCATCGGCGCGAGAGCCAGAATCGGCTCCGGCCGCTGCAGCAAAGCTGTGAATTGGGATGGCGCGTCCAAAAGCGCAAACTTTCGCGCAAGGATCGCGCCGGGCAATCGTTTAGTTGGGAGAAACCAACGAGCGGTGCGGGTGAAGGCGGGAGGAAGGTACTCAGTGCTCAGTGCTCAGAGGTCAGTAAACAGCCCCAGCTTCACAATGCTCACCCGCTCTGATCCGCCAGTGCGCGGCTCTCAACTCGATACTCTCAACTATTCACTTTCAGAGAAGCAGCCAACGAGTGGAGCGCGTGAGGGCGTGGAGAAAGCTCCCCCAGCCGGTAGTTCCCGGCTCCTCTCAACCGCCAAAGGCGCATTCTCAGTCCCTCAACCAACAACCAACAACCCTCAACTTTCAGAGGAGTGCCGAGTGCCTTTGTCCCTCAACCCTCAGCACTCAACCCTCAACCTTGCAGAAGCGATTGCGCGCCATCGATGTAGATCTCCGTGCCGGTGATATGGCTGGAGTCGTCCGAGGCGAGGAAAAGGACCAGTCTCGCCACCTGATCGGAGGTTCCCGGCCGTTTGCCAGTCAGGGGAATCGGACCTTCGGGGAACTCGACCGGCACGCGGAGTCCTTCGGTGCGGCGCTTTTCCGTATTGTTGTCGATTTCGGTCTCGATGGCTCCGGGACAGATGACGTTCACGCGAATACAGTTCTGTGCGAGTTCCACCGCCATCATTTTGGTGAAGGCGACCTGCGCGGCTTTCGAGCAGGCGTAAGCGGTGGCTCCGGTGTTGCTGAACATCCGGGTGCCGTTGACCGAGGCGGTGACGATCACGGAGCCGCCCTGCTTCTTGAGCCACGGTAGAGCTTCGCGAACGGAAAGATAAGTGCCGCGCAGGTTGATCGCGAGTGTCTTGTCCCACTCCTCCGGGTGTAGTTCCTCCAGCGGAGCCCATACGCCGTTTACACCGGCGTTGGCGAAGACGATGTCCAGTCGTCCCCATTCGTCTGTCAGCCGTTTGATGGCAGCGCTGACTTCCGTATGGCTGGCCACATCTCCGGGCACTGCGAGCGCCGTGCCGCCTGCCTGACGGATCTCTTCTGCGACTTTTTCGATTTCCTCCGCGGTGCGTGAGAGGCGTCCGACCGTTGCGCCTTCCCTGGCAAGGAGGCGTGCCGCCGCGGCACCTGGGCCT
>CBINJX010000173.1:0-8108 GCA_966251085.1 uncultured Verrucomicrobiales bacterium | reverse complement strand
GATCGCACTGAGTCTCCTGCTCGAGAAAAGGAACGAAATTTTGGCCACCTACTTAATGAAACGCCAGGGTTAATCCTACTCTCCTTCTGCTGCAGAACTGCTCCGGAGAGTAGGATTAAGATTAGGAGTAAGTTTAAGAGCGGGAGCCTGTTCGGATAGGCTCTCCGCTCAACGTTGGCCGTGTTGCGGCTATATCCCGTGCCTAGAACCCGATCCCCACTCCGCCGGAGACGGTGTGCGATTCGTACCGGTTGCGGCCGAGTTCGCCATCGTAGGAGAGGTAGGTGGAGAAGCGCTCACCGCAAAGGAACGTCACGCTCGCGTTCACAATGAGACTGTCGCGGCCAACCTCCGGGCCTTCCACACGGAAGATGTCACCAGCTCCGCTCGCAAAGCGCGAATCGGTCGGGCGCGTCTGGTCGAGATATTCATGCTGCCAGCCGACCCGCAGTTCCGGCCGGATACCCACGCGGCCTGCCTGGTACTGATAAGCGAAACGGGCACCCAGGCGCGTACGCAGCGACTCGCTGTCGTTCGACTGAATGTCCAGCGGCGCAGCCGAGCCACGCTCCTCAAAGCCATCATAACCAACGTACGTGTACTGCACCTCCGCGAACGGCCCCCAGGTTACCGCTCCGCTGTGCACATCGTAGCCGGCCGCCAGCAGCCCCGTGAACTCACCGCCGTCGGTGTCGCCACGAGTCGTCCCGCCAAGACCCCGGCGCTTGATGTCGTAGGAGTTGTAACCACCGGCCGCGAGCGCGTTCACGTACCAGTTCTCATTGAAGCCGGTCGCGTAGATGCCCAGCTTGCCTGAGTTGACCAGGATGTGGCCGTCGCCCGCGAGCTCCGTGCCGGTGCCCGCGTAACCAGCCAGGATACCGACCGCAAACCCTTCGCACACACGGTAGTCCGCGCCGAGGGTGAAGCCGCTCGTCGTGATGTCGTAACCGCGCGCGTTCGCATCGCCGTCGATATCCAGGAACTCACCCGAGCCGCTCAGGAAGACGCTCCAGCGATTGTCCGGTCCGGGCGTGAAGACATCCTTGCCGCTCACCTCGGTCTTGCCGTCCGGTGTCAGCACGTTCTTGCCGCTGCGCTCCGCCACCGCATCCAGACGGAAACGATCGCCCGAGAAGCCGCTGCGGCCGAGGCGCAGATCGCTCAGGTGACGGTCTAGATTGAATGCCTGCACACGGGCCGATCCGATGCCGATCTCGTAGATGGCGCTCAACTCCTCTGGCGCAATCAGGTCGAGTGCTCCCGGGATTCCCTGCAGCGAATAGCGGTCGAGTTCGTCAAAGGTGCGGTTGAGCCGCTCATCGGTAATCGCATCATCGAGCACCTGTGCGACTGCTGTCTGGTTGCCGCTCAGTCGCGGCAAGTCCGGCGCGTCAACGATGATGATTTCTTCATCCTCGTCTCCGCCTCCGCCATTGAAGATCGGCGCGATCGGGCGACGCGCAAAGGAGAGCGTGGCGGTCGTGGCCGTATAATCGACTCGGCCCGCAATCAGCGGCGCGTCGAGCAGCACCGTGGAGAAAGTGGTGTTGTTGAGGCCTCCCTCAGCGGTGAGGAAGACGAAGCGGTCGCCTCCGCGTGGCCGGAAGCCGTCGAGCGCGATGAACTGCACGGTACCATCCAGATTCGCCGTGCCTCCGATCAGCAGCCGGTCGTATTGCGAGGTGCTGCGCCCCGCGATCTCGATCTGCAGCGTGCCTCCCGCCGACTGGCTGAAGTTACCATCCACGGTCAGCGTACCGGGCGAGTTGCCGGGAGCGATGATACCGCCCTCGTTGAAGAGGTTGCCGCTGACTCGGCCCGAGCCACCGAACACGGGCTGAGCAACCACAGCCACCGCAGCCACTGCAGGCCCCGGGGAACCCTGGCCCACGATCACGTCGCGCTCCACCAAGCCGTTCAAGATCAGCGTGCCTTCCTGCACATAGGTATTCCCCATGAAGCTGATCTCGCCATTGAGCGTCAGCGTGCCAGCACCCACCTTCCGAAGACTGCCATCCAAGCCACCAAAGTCGCCGCTAAGGGTCGCGTTGAAGCCGTTGGTGTCGATCGTTGCTTCCCCTCCAATGATTGCTCCACTGCGTGCCGAGATCAGATTCCCAAGCAGGCGCAACGTAGCACCCTGGAAACTCAATTGGCCACTGGCCGCGCCAAGATTTGCATCGGAGGAAATCTCCAGAACACCGTTTTCGATTACAGTTCCCCCGGTGTAGGTGTTCGTTCCCGTGAGCCGCAGCGTGCCATCGCCGGTTTTGTACACGTAACCCGACCCGGAGATCACTCCGGAGAGAGTATTCACGGAGCCGTTCGTCTCAAAGCCACCGAAGCTGTTGATCGTGATGGGGCGCGATGTGTCAAAGCTGTCGAGAAACCCGAGCCTTGCGTTGTCGATGGAGATCCCTCCACCGGCCGCGCCGAGCGCCGCATCGGAATTCACCGCGAGGGTACCGAGTCCACGAATGATCGTGCCGCCCGTGTGATTGCTGGTGCCGGTAAAGTTCAGCCTGCCATTGCCCTCCTTGATGAACGTAATAGCGGGGCCGCTGGGGGCATACTGTGTGATCGTGGCTGAGGAATTCCCCGCGCGAACGATGAACTCCGTCGGAGTTTCTGCAAATAGCTGGATCTCACCGGCACCCTGCAGGTCATCAATGGTCTGCGAGGTAAATATATCCAGAGCAGCCTCCTCCTGGAGCGCCACCGTTCCTCTCACCTGCTGGTTTACGTGGCGGATGGACACATCGGCGCCGGACTGGATCAGCAAGCCATTCGGAGCGGCAAAACCGGCAGTCTTATTCAGACTCAATCCACCACCACTTCCCACGGTCGTGACCCCGGAATAGGTGTTGCCGCTTTCACCCTCCAGGATGAGGCGGAAGTAGGAACCGTCCGTCCCGCCTACGGTCAGCCCCCCATTGCCGGAGATCACTCCGGAGAAGCTCACCACGCTGTCGGGCGTCATGGTGATCGTTCGCGTCGCGTTACCGAGGTTGATATTGCCCGTAATGGCTTCCGTGGCGGTCAACGGCGCGCTCTTCAGGATGAAATCGCCATTCACTACCACGTTGTTTGCGATCGATACCCCGTCTGCGAGTTCAAGCGTCGTACCGCCTTCGATCGTCAGTGCCCCGTCGCCGAGCGCGTTGTTGTTGCCCACGGCCAGAGTGCCGCCATTCAGGGCTGTGCCTCCAGTATAAGTGTTCACACCGGAGAGGTTCAGCGTACCTGTGCCCGTCTTCACGAGTGTGCCGGTGCCGGAGATCACTCCCGAGAGTTCGGAGGTGAAGGCACCCGTATCGAACTCCGCCGCACCGGAGACAGTCACAGCCCGTCCAGTGTCAAAACCGGCGAGGAAGCTCAGCCGGCTGCCTTCCACAGCCAGGTCGCTTTCGGCAGCGCCGAGCGCAGCATCCGAATTCACCGCCAGGGTGCCGCCGCCGCGGATGATCGTGCCGCCTGTGTGGGTGCTCGTGCCGGTGAAGTTCAGCGTGCCAGGGCCATCCTTGACGAGCGTGGAGGAGGACTCCCCCTGCATCACCGTCCCGGAGAAATCTCCTGCACGGATCGTCAACACTGGCAGGGGAGTGTCCTCGCCTTCCATGGGAACCAGGCCCATCATGATCATCCCGGAGCCCTGCAGATCATCAATGGTCTGTGAGAGAAATATGATTGCCCCGCTCTCGCTCTCCAGGGTCACCGTGCCACTGACCTGCTGGTTGGGATGCATGAACGCCACCCCACTGCCGCTCTTTACCGTCAGTCCACCAGGAAGCGCAAAGCCGCTCTCTTTGGCCAGGCCGACGAGGTTGCCGCCGGTATCCAGCGTAGTAAGTCCGGTGTAGGTGTTGCCGCTCGTGCCGCTGATCAGGATCGATCCGGAAGGACCATCTCCCCCTGTGAGCGTCAGCCCGCCAGAACCGGAAATCACCCCGGAGAGAGTCACCTCACTGGAACTCACGGTGATGGTTCGGGTCGCATTGCCGAGGTCGATATTGCCAGCAATGGTTGCATCACCGTTCGTAGAGAAGGTGAAGTCTCCTTGCACCGTCACGTTGTTTGCAATGGACACACCGTTTGTGAGTGTAAGCGTCGTGCCTCCTTGCACGGTCAGCGTCCCGGTCCCGAGCGCGCTGTTGTTGCCCACCGTCAGGCTGCCTGAGGTCAGGCTGGTTCCGCCACTGTATGTGCTCGCGCCGGAGAGCGCCACGGTTCCGGCGATATCCACTCCGCCCGCACCGGTAATCGCGCCCGCGAAATTACCCGCATTCAGCTCCATCACTGTCGCTGCGTTATTGCCGATGTGAACTGTCCCGTCCCCCACCAGGTTTCGAACGGTGATGAGATTCCCGTTTGAAGGATTCCCCTGGTCGTTGAAATCGAGAGTCGCGCCGCCTAACACCATAGTCATCCCCGCATTGCTGGTAATTGCTTGGATACTCGCGTCGCCAGTACCGGCGCGCAGCGTGCCTGTCGCGACGATGAGTCTTGAAGTGACATCGACATTGCCTGCCGCTCCCGTCACCACCACCGTCCCGGTGTCTCCCACATTCCCAAAAAGGAGGGCCGCATTATTGCCCAGGTCAATGCCCTCCGTAGGCTGAAGCGTCAGAGTCGTTCCCGCAGCGGCTGAGATGGCGCCCCCAGCGTTCGCCTCAACGGTAATGGAGGGATTGGAAACCGTGATGTCCGCGACGCTACGCAGTTGCGCCGGTTCTACCCCGCCGAATGTGATGCTGCCCGTGCCCAGCGCTGCGCCGTTGCTGATCTGAGTCATCCCGCCACTGAGCGTGGTGCCGCCGGTGTAGGTGTTGGCGCCTTCGATCTGCAGCAGACCAGGGCCGGTTTTCACCAGCGAGCCTGTGCCGGTGATGGAACTGCTGGGCTCAAAAAGCAGAACGCTGGCCGGATCCGATGTGTTCACCGTTACCGCCGTATTGAGAGCGAGATTCGACCCGGGGACAAATATCGCGGTGAAAAAATCATCACTGCCTATCGGCCCAACGTTGATCGCTGCATTCGTACCAGCCATGGCGACCGTGCCATTGTAGATCCGATATCTGGCAAAACCTCCGCCTTGAAAAGTGAGTTGATTAACCGTGTAAGTGTTTCCCTGGAGGAAAACATCGTAGACGCTACCCACCGTAGAGGGAAAGAAAACTGAAGCCGTGTCGCTATTCGGCACGGTATTGGGGTTCCAGCTTTCCGGGTTCCCCCAATTTCCTGCTCCATTAATATCCCACGTCTGTCCCCTCGCAGAGGACGGAGCGAGAAGCGGTGTTACAAAAGGAATCAGCGCAGCGATGGATACGGCAAGCGGACGGAAGTAGTTCATATGAGTTGTGGTGTGACTCGTCCCTTTCCTAACGGCTGGTAGCGGAGAATGAAAAGCCCCCAAAGCCGGCCAGGTGTCCCATATTGCTCCACCAACCTCTGTACCGCCCTCCTGGGGAAGTGCTTATGAATATCGAGCCACGGACGGGAAATGAGTCATTCCCGCTGTTATCGCACTAAAATCGCTATGCATTCCATGGAGGTGATCAAGATGTCGTTCCATCTCCCGATCAGGTGATTCAGTGCTGTTGAACGACTCTGCCAAGCAAGGTGAGGTTTCACTCTTTTATCCCTCCTCCTCTTGAGAGTTGTCCTGCCTCTACTTCGCTCGTCTCCACGGGGCGCACATAGAGAGGATCTGGGGCCAGGTCTAGAAATTTGGCGCGGGTCAGTGATATGGGCGGGATCAAGTAGCTCCAGGCGCATATTTTCTGGAGCTGACCCGTGTGCAGGCGCATAGCGAGAGATACCACGACATCGAAGCCCGTCTGTCGTGGGAGGCGTGAGGTCACTGAGGGGCTTGTTGAGAGCTCTTCAGGAACGCTTCCGCTTCCGCAACAGCCGATTGCATTTCCGCGATGAGATCCGGGTAACGCTTTGCATCGATGTCAGCGATGGCCTGCCGCAGAGCAGGCAAGCCCTTGGCGATGGCGGACGGATCCGGGCGCCCATTCCCCGAGTTGGCTTTCTCCCGGTACAGCCGGAGGGAATCCTGAAAGTCGAGCAGCTGATCGCGAAATCCTCTCCGAGCTCCACTCCAACCGGGGAGGGTGAGGCCATCAAATGCTGATGGCCGGGAGAACTCTGGCACTTCAGTGCGGTCAAAGCTTTCCAGGTACTTCATCCATTCCACCTTGGTTCGGTCTTTCGGGAAGTCTCTGTGGAACCACGCCCTGAGACCCAACGGGATTTTGAATACCACGGCCCCCGCCTTTCGTCGCTCTTCGCTGATCCAGCCATCCCCTTCAGGTTGGATCCCAGAAAGGACGAGAACTGCCAGCTCTTCAAACCGCCTGGGGTTTGGCGGATACGGTGTGTCGGAAGATAGCGTAAGCGCCTCGTGTAAGAGATCCTTTCCTCGCTTGACGATCAGTGATCCGAGTTCCCCGGATACGACGTGATGGACACGGCCATTGGACATGCCATGAGCCTCCCCGCTCCGATCCATGAGGTACGCAACAAGTGCGGGGTGAACGGATGCAGCAGACGCAGGGAGCTCAGGAGGTGGAGCCGGCAGATTTTCCTGCGCGACAGCACAGGGGATAAAACCTCCGCACGCCACGAGGCATCCTGCGGCTTTGGCGATGATGAAGCTCCTGAGCATGGCGGAATCTTTCCTGAGGTCGGTCGTCGAGGTCTTCATCGAGACCTTACTGGGAAGCCGATGTCGGCGCGATGTAGAATTCAAGAACCGACTCTTCGACAAGGTGGATGTGCGACAGCTCTCCACGCGCCCTCCCGGCAGTCGGCGGCGCGACCGCCGACTGCCGGGAGGGCTATTGCAAACCAGTGCTCCATTCGTCTTCCGCCACGTTTACCCGCACTGAACCCCGCTCGCGCGAACTTCTATCGGCTGCCGCTTGTGCCCGCGAGGTGGCGTGCACGCAGCCTCGGACTGAAACTCCCTCGAACCGGTGAGCTCTATTGCCAAACCAAAAACCGTTGTCGTTGCCGGTGTCGGCCCCGGGCTTGGTGCCGCACTGGTGCACAAGTATGCACGCGAAGGATGTCAGGTAGCCATGCTCGCCCGTTCCGGAGATTACCTGGAAGCGCTCGCGCACGAAGTCCGCCAATACGATAAAGGCGTAGGGATTCCCATGCCGGCCGATCTCTCCAGCGAGGAAGAGGTCGCGCGTGTTTTCAAAGAGATCCGGCGGCATTTCAACGATCCCGATGTACTCATCTACAACGCCAGCACCTCAATGTGGGGCGGCATCGATCAGGTAACGCCGCAGCAATTCGAGCGGACCTGGCGCGTGAGTACGCTCGGCGCTTATCTCTGTTGTCGAGAGGTGGTGGAGGGAATGCGCAGACGCAGAGGCGGAGTAATCCTCTTTACCGGAGCCACATCGAGCATCCGGGGGCGCAAGGGAGCGATCGATTTCTCCAGCGCAAAGTTCGCCTTACGCGGCCTGGCCGATGCGCCTGCACGCGAATCCTGGCCCCATGGCGTCCACGTCGCGCACATCATCATTGATGGCATGATCGACACCCGCGCGGTCCATGAGAAATTTAAACCAAAGCCCGGTGATCCGCTGCTCGATCCGAAGGCGATCGCGGAGACGTTCTGGACGCTAACCCTTCAGGCCCCCTCTGCCTGGACGTTCGAACTGGAACTCCGCCCATGTAAGGAGGAGTTCTTCACATAGAGACGACCCGGACAGGCTCCCCTCGTAATCGTAACCTTAATCGTAATCTCCTTCGTTCCAGAGGATTTCGATTAAGATTACGATTACGAAAACCTGCCCTGCTCGGTTAGGCTCTTATCCTAGCTCAGCCAACCCCGGAACCCTCTCGCGCTATAGTAAGACTGCGCGCCGTTGTGATAGAAGAAGACACGGCCGAAGCGGCGGTCACCAAAGAGAGCGCCGCCGAGCTTCCGCATCTCCGCAGGCGTTTTCAGCCAGCTCGAAGTCTTCATGTCGAACTCCCCGAGCTTCTGCAGATCCCGATACTGCTCTTCACTCAAGAGCTCCACACCCATGGCCGCTGCCATGTCCATCGCGGTATTCTTCGGCTTGTGTTCCTTCCTCGAC
>CBINJX010000172.1:0-8117 GCA_966251085.1 uncultured Verrucomicrobiales bacterium | reverse complement strand
TTCGGCGCCGGGAAGATGAAGTCGCTGAATGCGGTCGGTAGTTGCGGCGCCTGTGGCTCCTCAACCGTGAGCGAGATTACCGTCGAGATGCTATCGACATACTGCGGAGCCGAAGAAATGGCACGGAAATCACGCGCACCGCTTGGGACCAATGGAGTTTCAAAGCTCCACGATCTCTTCTTCCGCTTCAGCTTACCTCCATCCAGGAGATCCACCCATTTGTCGTCACCCGCGCTGCTGAGCTTTGTCTGGAAGCGCAGGGTGGCGCCTTTCAACGTGTCCTGCACGGCGGAGAAGGTCATGGATTCACCCGCACGCGGTACATTGCCGGAGGGATAGACGTTAAACGCGGTGATCGGCGGCAACACCATCTCGCTCGGCGTTACCTCGATGGGACCCGAGGTTTCCGAGACACTGTCCACCCATCCGGGAGCGGATGCCACGGCACGGAAATAGCGGAGACCGTCCGGCACGTTGTAGGTGACCTGCGCCCATTTGGAGCCTTTCCTCTTGGCGAGTTCGTAAATCGGGACATCCGTCCAGCTCGCTTCATCCTCCGGTGTGAGTGTGGATTGGAAGCGCACCGCGAGCTGCTCGGCCTTGCCCTTGAAGCCAACGGCGAACAGCCATTTCTGACCCGAGCGGGCAGGTTTTTTTGTGGAGACCTTCAGCTTCTTGAACGCGGGCAGAACGTTCGAGAAGACATCCGACGGCGTGTCGGCATAGCCGTCCGCAGAAGAGACGGCCCGGAAGAAGCGGAGATTCGTCGGAATGTCTGCTGTGCTCAGAGTCCAGGTTCCCGATTTCCCTGACTCACGGATCATGACACCCTCGGGCAGATCGATCCATGTTTCACCGTCAATGCTGCCCTGCACAGTGATGGAAAGTCCGGGGTTCTTCGCTTTTTGAGTAAAGGTGAAGCTCCACGGATATCCCGGGCTCTGCGGCGTAGCGCTGAACTTCTTGCCCGCGGGCAGCTTCGGCAGATTGGGATTTACGCCGACGTTGAATACCGAGCTTTCAACACTGGATGGGGCAAAATTCGGAGCGGACGCCACCGCGCGGAAGATGATGCTGCCCGCTGGAATTTTCGAGGTAACCAGTCTCCAGAGATTGGCAATCTGGACAACCTTCCCGGAAAGATCCCGCCAGTCGGTTTCGCTCTGCTTCCGCACTTGGAACTTCACCGCTGCGGCATCCGGAGAGGTCGTGACCGTCAGGGTCCACGGCACACCGTTGATGTATGGTGTTTCCGTTTCAACGGTGAAGTCCGTCGGTGGCGGCAGTGCAGGCAGACTAGGAGCCTCGTTCTGGAAGACCCATATCATTCCCTCGTATTCATTTGCGGCATAGAGCCGCTGCGTGTCGGCATTGAACGCGAGCGCGGCGCGCACGGGGTACCGGCCGATGTCTCCCAATGTGTCCGTGAACTGCTGAGTATTGCCATCAATGATGCCAACCACACCCTCGTCTCCACCTCCGTCGCCAATGAAGACCCGTTGGCTTGCCGAATCAATGGCGATGCCGTTCAGGCCATATCCGAAGCTGTTGTAGATATGGCTGACGGAAACCTGACCGATGGATTCATTTTCCGTGGGGCTACCCGGCTTGACGTCGTAGATCTGGACAGTGTTCCAGGTCGATCCAGTCCGGTAGAGACGCTGTCTTTCCGGATCGAGAGCCAGTCCCGTCAGTGAATCGTCGCCGAGTGGCGCGCCGGGAATCGAGAGAGTTGCCGACTCCGTGAGTGTCGTCTGAGGGAGGATCCTGAGAAGACGGCCGGCAGCATTGGCGAGAGTGGCATAGATCCGGTCGGACACCGGATCGAACACCGCATTGTATGCGGCGTAATAGTCGGTCTGCACTGTCCGCAGCACGGTGAAATAATTTGGGCTCGCCGGATCGGTGTCCACTTCCACGATGCGGATACCAGAGGTTGGTTCCGTAGCCTCTGCGCCAAAAATGATCTCCCCACCTCCATCTTCGCTGTACTGAACAAATGCGTAGATCTTTCCGTTTGGGTCGGAGACAAGGGGGGCATCGCCGTAGTGTGTGCTTTCCGTCAGGGTAAGCTCTTCCTCATCGAGCGTATCGGAGGTGACATCGATGGCGTGGAGGGTCACACCAGTAGGATCGCCCACAACGGCAGCGAAAACCTTCCCGGCGGCGGCGTTGTAAACCAGGCTCGATGCTTTGACCGGCACACGCGCGATGACGGCGTTAACTGCTGCATCGATCACCAACACCTCAGGCGCGGAGGCATCGGCCACGTAGAGTTTGTTTTTTCCGCCCCGCGTGACACTCACGATTTGCGCGGGGTTGGAGGCAGTCGTGAGATGTTCGACGCTACCGCTTACTGGATCAATCAATCCGATCGAGTTCGCCGCGCTGTTGGCCAATACCACACGGCCGAGCGCAGGGAGGGGACGGAGCACACGAGTCGCGAACGGAAGCGTGCCGGTTTCCGCAAGACTCGTGGCGTCATAAGCTTTCGTCAGATGATTCTCTCCATTGCCTACATAGACGCTACCGTTGCCCGGATCGACGTTCAGCGAATCTACGTAGTAGTCCAACGGTTGGGAGCCAGCAAGCGAGAGATCGCTGGCCTTGATTGCGACGAGTTGACGGTTCCCTCCAAGATTATCACTGCCGATTGCGTACAGGATTCCGTTGTTCGGATTGAACGCGAGATCCGCCAAGCTATTTACAATCGGAATGGCAGTTACGGTGGTTGATGAACCGGAGATGACATCCAGCGCGATGAGTGTTCCGCGGTTGGCTCCACTGTCAGTGCGGATAAACGCCTGATGACGTGCCTCGTCATATGCCAGCCGGGCGTACGGGATGTCGTAATAGAGGCCGGGAATCCGAATGCCGCTTTCGAACTCGAGCGCCGAAGCATCGAAGACCGCAAGGGTTCCGGTGTTGAAGCGGTTCAGGATGTAGAGCTTCTGCCGGCCCTGATCTATTCCCATCCATCCGCCACCGCTCGCCTCCGGTACGCTAACCCTGGCGAGAATGGAATGGGTGACACCGTCAATGACATTCAGCTCGTTGTAAGTGGCGTTGTATCCGCCCCTGTTGACCAGGACATAGAGCCGGTTAGTGCTCTCATCGACCAGTGCATTCGAGATATAGCCTGTGAACTCGAGCGCGGTCAGAACGGAGCGGGAGGCCGCATCGATCACGCTGAGCCGCGCGCGCCTGTCCTCCAGCGTTCCGCTGGAATTCCGGTTTGAACTGCCGATCGCATAGATCCGATTTGTCGTCGTGTTCACCGCGACCATGGACGGATCGAAAGTGTCTGGTCCGGGGATAAGGTCGATTCCTCCCACCATACTCAGCCGGTTCGGAGGTGTCGTATCTTCGACCGTCAGCACCGCCTCCGTGGTCGCGCCCAACTCGGATCCCTCACTGGGAGCTGAAAGGCCCAGATGGATCGTCTGGGGACCCTCGATGAAATTATCCGCCCGGATCGCGACGGTGAACGTCTTCGATGCTTCGCCATCTGCAAATGTCAGGCGGCGTTCATTCGCTGGTGCTGGTTCTACATAGTCGCCGTACAGCACGCCAAATGGATGGGACGATTCAAACCAGCGAGCCGTTCCGTCCAGGATATTGTACTGTACGGAAGCCACACCATCCGTGCCTCCGGTGCGCTGTACCGTAATCGTCGCCGTGCCGGCATTCTCGGCAACGGTGTAGGTGGTCGCACTCAGGACAAATGTGCCTGGCGCGGTGACATTGAAATTCGATGTACTGTCACTCGTGTTTCCCGCGGTGTCGGCGACACGTGTATGCAGTGTGTAAGCTGCGCGTACGAAACCCTCTTCCCGCGCAGGGAAGGGGAAAGTCCACGTGCCATCCTCACCGAGAACTGCATCGAAGAAAATCTCCGTCGCGCTTTCCACCCACTTCTCACCATCCCAGTAAGCGGCTAGAGCCCCAGGTATTGCCGTCCGGAAAAGGCTGACCTGTACTGTCTCGATCCCCGAGCGAACATCGTCAGTGCTGATGCGGCCGGTGCGGAGGAGAATTGCCGGATAGCTGCTGCCATTTGCAGGCTCTTGAATGGTCGTGCTTGGCGGCGTGTTGTCTGGTCCGTCGTAGAAGATCTCAAGCACCGCGGCTTCCGTGATGTATTCATCGCCCACATAGCGGTTGGGGCGATGATTTGTGACATAGAGATTATTCGTCTGTGCGTCGTATGCTGCGATCGGGCTCGGATTATTACTAAGCGGATAGTCTGCCGGCGCCGAATCCCACGTATTCGTCTCCCCATCGAGGGTGAAGACTTTCATCGTGCCAAAAGTGGTGGTCGCCAGGGCGTAGAGCCGATTGTGTCCCTCGTTCACCGCCAGATTTCCAATCGAGGCACTGGTACTGCCTGACGGCGATGAGAGCCGGGAAATAATCGTATGGCGTGTCGGACTGCCGGTAGCGACGTCGATCACCTTTAGCTGTGGGTTCCCAGTTGCCGGATCAGCGCCGACGGCATACAGGCGTCCGGTTGCCGGATTCAGCGCCAGATCTCCGTAGCTGTAGGAGGTTGAGTAAGGTGACTCCAGCGACTCTTCGATGAAGGTCTCGTAGCTGTCAGCATCTGGAGAACGGACGGCAATGCCGGGAGAATGAACTTCGCCGCGTCCAGGGACGTTCCGGCTGAACTTCGCACCGATATAGAGGCGATTGGCATCCTGATCGTAAACGAAATCGCCGCAGTCGAAACCGACCTCGTCGAGATCACCAAAATAGCCACCGACATAAGTCTCGAAATTACCAGGAACGATGCTCACCAGATTTTCCTGCAGGACAAAGATGCGGTTGTTTGCTGTATCGATAGCCAGCTTGTGCGGCAGGTTTGTAGCGAGGACTTCGGTAATTGAGTTATCGGGATTTACCCGGCGCTCCTGGAGGTAATAAACGAGCCGGCTGGCAATGATGCTGTAGTCCGAAGCATTGATCGCCGTGATGTGTCCACTATCCGCGCTTACGGTGTAGATGCGATTGGTAACAGGATTGTAAGCGACATCGCTCGGACGGCCGGGAAGAAGAATAGAGCGTTCGACTTTATTCGTAGCTCGATCCAGCACGAGAAGCGCATTCTCGCTGGTAGCGTAATAAAGCTTTCCCGCTTCGGAGTTGATCGCAACTGCAGCGGGTAAGAGGCGGAGCGGGACGATTCCGGACTGCTCCAGATCCGAGATAAGCGTAGCACTGTCCGATGTTGCACCACACGCTTCGCCCGTCGCGGTGTTTACGGCGATCCCGTAGCCATTCCGATACTGCGCATGGCTGACCAGCGGTACGGCCCTGAGGCGTGTATCATTTGAAGTCTCGTAAATGTCGATGAAACTCTCTACGCCGCGAATGACAAAAAGGCGGCTGCGCCCCGCATCGACCGCAAGCCGGCCTGGATTTCCATAAGAGAGGGTTTTTATGACGGTATTTGTGGCGATGTCCACCACCTTGATGCCGTCCGAGCCGCCATTGAGTGCGACATACGCTTTATTTGCTCCCGTGTGGAGCGCGAGTTCCGGATATGAGGAGTAGGGAGTAGCGGAGGCGTCCGCTTCGAACGGGATTTCGCCGAGTGGAGTTACCGATGTCGCGCCACCGTCAAAAATCGCCAGGCGGCGCACGTCAGTCCCCTGGGCACCTCCGCAGGCCACATAGACGCGGTGGTTGGCCGGATTGACCGCGACACCCCAAGGAGTCTTTGGCATCTGCCAGGTTGCAACGACCTGCTGCGCGAGTGTGTTGATGACGTAAAGCTTGTTCTCGGTGTAATCCGTTACAAAGACGCGCTGGAGTCCGGGGTCGAGCGCCAGCCGGTTGCCGTAATACACATTCTCCCCATAGCTGATCGTGCCCAGAAGTTGGTTGTTCGTTGTATTGACGATGTAGAGATGCGCACCGGAGGTGGCGTAGAGGCGGTGGTTCGTGGAATCCACCGCCAAATCCCAGATCCCGCCTGCGACATTCGGCAATTGAATGCGCTCTGACACTACGCGTGTCACAGGATCAACAATCTGGATCACGCCCCCTAATGACGGCGTGGTGCCAATGTAGAGCTTGCCCGTTCCGGTGTGATAAGCGCTTGGCCCCCCATACGACTCCTCCCCGGGAACTAGGTCGATGAAGCCATTCTGGAGAGGCTTCGTCGCCCAGGCATTCAATGCACTGACGAAGAGTGAAAGGCAGAGGAGAAAGGTTCGGATCCGAGCGGAATGCATGATCAGTAAGGTGCCGATATACTCTGCATCCCTAACCGGTCAAACAGTCAGCACCCTTGACCGCTTCAAATTGTAATCAACCGCTTTTCCCCTGAGGTTGAGGACGATGGGACTGCTGGAGGTTAGGTTACCACTTGGAAACCAAGGGCCTATCGGGAGTCGGAACTCGCGCCATGCCCCCCCACATTGATCGATCCGGCGCTCTTGAATCTGCGAAAAATTCGGAGCTACTGCATCGGCAGCTCGAGATCGATCCGCTTTTCCCCACGGAGCACCACCGTTTTCACTCGCTCTCCTTGACGCCGCTCCTGGAGTAAACGCCCGATCAACTCGCCCTCCGTTGCCCGGCTGGAGAGGCCTTCCACATCCACGATCACGTCTCCCAACTGGAATCCCGCTCTCTTTGCCGCGGCATGTTTGCCGTACTGCCCGACGTGCTTGACGAACAGGGCCATCTGATCCTTGCGCAGACGCCGCTCGCGCCGCTGTTCAGCTGTTAGATCCTCCAGCACCAGCCCTCCGGTTGCCATGCCTCGCATTTGCCATGTCCCTACGCGGCGGGAGATATCGGACTTTTTACGCCAGCCGGAGGGGAGGAGAAGATTCAGCGAGATCTGTGTATTGCCACGCCTGATCATCGCCGGGAGTGAACCCGAATCAGGCGCGCGGTGCAGAATCCAGCTGACATCCGCGATTGAGATCAGCGGTTGACCAGAAAGAGAGACAAATTCGTCACCCTGGCGCAGCCCTACCGTCGCGGCAGGTGAACCGTCGGCGACTTCATTCACCCTGGCGGCGTGATCCGGCGCGAGGGTCAGGCCGATTGTCTCCGGCGCAGGCCACGGGTAGATCAAATCCGAGGGAATAGGCTTATCCTCGTCGCGATAAAAGGTTCGGATGGCCTCGCCAATCTGATGACAGTGCACACAGCTCTGCACTACCTTTCCGCTCCAGTTCAGGTCACGTTGGTAGCGCCCGGCCAATTCGGGAATTTCAATGGGCGAGCGAAACGGAGTTGGAGCGCCTTGCTTGCCTGCAAGGGTTTCCTTGTTTGCCGGATAGCCTTTGTGGATTGCCAGGGCAGCCTCGAGCGCCCGTTTGTATCCCGTAGTGGTCGTTTCCTGGGCGTTCTTCTGATGCACCCATGAACCGTAGCGTCCGTAGATGGTCCCATCGGCATTGAAGAACATCGTCGTAAAGGAGAGATCGTAGTCGAATTGAAAGAGCGTCAGGTCGAGCGCGTTTGCGTTGATCACGCGCACGCAGACAAACTGATCGAGCAGCGGCGCGAGATCGGTCTCCTGCATGAGCACCTGCGCATCGATGCCCGCGCACGCGAGACATGGCACACACCGCAGCACGACGAGCAGCGGTTTGCCGGTCTTCTTTGCCGTGACGAACCCGCGCTCCACGTCATTGTAGATCCATCGGGCATCGTTCTCCATAACCGCGCGGTCCTTGCGAACGGCGCCTTCGCGGTCCTTCACGGTCTCAGCCAGGGAGGTGGTCGCAAGAGCGGAAAGGACGAGAGGAATGAAAAGTTGGGGGACTTTCATAGGGGGAGTGTCGCTCGAACTAGCGGAGAATACCCGCAGGTAGCACTGTGCTTAGCCCACGCAGATCGCTCTTTGTGAAGACCCCGTAGGAGCGCGGGAGGAAGAAATCAGTAAGTCAGTAATCAGCATCGTTGGAAGCGATCTCCAGACGGGTTTTTCACTTTTGGGCTCACGATAGGCTTCCGTAAGGCACAATTGCCTGTCATTGAGTAGCATACGCTATGTCTGGCAAGCTGCGGCAGCGGCTTCCGGAGTTCCTGAAAAGCCCCGAAAATCACCAGTACACCTCTGGCGGTTTATAGAAACAGATCGGCGGTTTATCGGT
>CBINJX010000171.1:0-8118 GCA_966251085.1 uncultured Verrucomicrobiales bacterium | reverse complement strand
CTGAAAAGGATGATATAACGGGCTTTCAGCCCTTGCGCTCTCTTGGGTTTTTCCTAGGGCTGCGCCCTAGGCTGTTATTGTACGCACCTTCGGTGCTAGGCGGTGAACGAAATTCTGGCAACCTACTTAATGCGAAAACCGATCAACTCTATCTCCTGTCGCTAGGGAGGTGAATATGCAGGAGAATCAGGCGCGCCGCCAAAGAGCTCTGCCACTCGCCGGTGCCATGCTCGTGGAAATATACTTCCTCATTCGATAACGGCTGGGAGGATTGCGGAGCCAAGGGCACGAAAATAAAGCGTGTATTTACTCAGGCGGGGGCCGACAACTGAGAGCCTACGAGTAATGAAAGCGATCCTTTGTATCGTTGGTTGTATGTTGTCGGGAGCAATGGCGGTGCAGGCTGCTGAGTCCGCTTCGCCCCCAGTGGAGAAGCGTGAGGCTCACGAGTCACCCGCCTCTGGAGAGCAAAGCGCGACAGCGATTCTGTTCGGGGAGAAGATCACTGCGAGACCAGGGCCTGAACTGAACGGCAAGATCGTGGGGGCGCTTCTGAAACGCTACACGGAGGAGAATGAGATCCGCCCGACAGATGAGGAAATCGCTGCATTCACCAGCGTGAACGAGCGTCGATACAAAGAGAGCATCGAACAGTGGAAACGCGGCAAAGAAGCCATCGAGGAAGAACTCAGGTCGGCAACGCTGAGTGATGCGGAGCGAAAGGCAAAAGAGAAACGCCTCGCAACGTACACCCGCCTCCTTGAATCAGAAGGATCGAGAAAGACGGATTCCGATGAGGCTCGTAAAGCCAACCGCCTGGTGGCGGAGCATTTCGTCCTGTCGTGGAAGATTCATCAGTCTCTGTTCAAGAAGTATGGTGGCAGAGTGATCTTCCAGCAGGCCGGTCCGGAACCTCTCGATGCCTTGCGCGAGTTTCTCCGGGATTCCGAAAAGGCAGGCCAATTCAAACTGCTCACCGAGGAAGCTCGCGAGAAGTTCTGGGACTATTACCTGGGCGAGCGAAAGCACAGATTCATGAGCGAAGAGGCAGGTCGGGAGTCGATGACCACGCCGTGGTGGCTGGGGGCTGCCAAGGGGCGGGAATAGGTATATAAATGTGGGGGCGGTCGTGAATTTATACTGGAGCGATGCTTCTGTACTGCATCCCGCGCAAGATGCCTGATTGACGGCTCTCTATTGGTTCACCTATCTCCGCCAGGTATGATTTCCATGAAGGGTTGTGTCCTGGCAGGTATGATCTGCGTTGCGCTCGTCCAGTCGTTGAAGGCGCAGGAAAATCAGGCGGTTGCCGAGAAGGTCGCGCCGGTTGCACGGCAGTTGGTTGATTTGCAGGAGAGACTCTCGAAGAAGAAATCACTCTCGGTTTTCGCCATTGCATCCGGCCGTGTTGAGCCTGGTTTCGGGCGTGATGACGCCCCAAACTTCACCGCTACCTTCAAGCTCTTCTATCAGGGAAAACGTTTCCTCTACGACGTGGAGTTCATCGATTCCAAAGGGCCGACGTACAGTCAGGTGAATTCCTTCGACGGTGAACGTTATTCGCTTCTCAACCGGAAGGGAGAAGTGCTGAGCATCTCATCCAAAGGATTTAACCACATCGTGATGTGCGACTGGCATGTCCTTTTCATGCCGTTTCAGTTCCTTCAGTCGGCGGTTCGTATGCATCCGCTTGCTCAGCTCTCCTACGAGCACTGGATCAACAAAGATGACTGGAGAAACGCGCTGGCATCGATCCCTGCAACGTCAGCTGTCGAAGAGATGGAGGTGGAAGGGCAGCAATGTTTGAAAGTGAGTGGAATCGGTAAACATATCGAAGATCCCATCGCCTCGCGCGAGTGTGTGTTCGACGTTTATTTCGCAAAGAAGGCCGACTGGTATCCGATGAGATGGGAGCGGCGATCAGTTGCCACAGGGGAGCTTGTTACCTCGTATGCTGTCGAGGAGCTCGGCTTCATTGAGGCGGAGGGTGGCGAGAGGATTCCGTATCCGCGGAAATCGGCCGTGAAGAAATACAAGGAGAACAAGCTGCGGGACACGTCGCGGCTGGAAGTTCTTCAGATCGGCTTTGACTCAGTGAGCGATGAAGACCTCACGATCGATCCCTCGTCTGTCAGCTACATTCGGGATGTGGATAAGGGGACGAGGATCAAAATTTCGAGGTGAGGTGTAGGGAGGTCGAAGAGGAGTCCTACCTCGTCGAGCCAGGGAAGAATGAAACAACCGCTATCACTCAGCTCGAAGGGCAGTGGATTGCGTCAGGAGCACTGCCGGATTCGTCCGTTTAGTTGCCATTGGAGAGTTTGAGCGCGCTTGGTTTTCGGGCTTCGAACGAGGCGCCGTTCCAGATCAGGTCCAATCGCCGTTCGCCAAACCGGTAGGCGTGACCACGACCATCCTGGCGCTCGAATCGCTCGTATGCCGCGACCTCCACGATTTGCTTGGAGCGGTGTGGCTGAAAATGCAGGGTTAGGTCGACCTCTTTGGGGATGACCCGGCTTGTAACATCCCGCCATTCGCGACCGACGCGCTCGAGCACGAAGGTTTGGTTCTTCCGGGGGGTGCTGCCGTCAGCATACGGCTTTGGCATGTGAACGAAAACGAGCGGAGTATTGTTTCCTCGAGGGAGAAGCTTGAGGTATAGCATCGAAGTGAGGTGGGGCAGTTCCCCGCTGTCGGTAAACCAGTGCACCCAGCCGTGCTGATAGTCCAAACGCTTCTCGTTCGGATCCTCGGAAAGGCGGACCAGGAACAAGGCGCGCTGATCTTCCGGCAGGTCGGCAAGATAACGAGCCGGTAACTCCAGAAGCGCGACGTTGAGGAAATTGCCTTCTGTCGCGGAGGCGCTTGCGACGAGGAGGGATGCCAGAATGATAAGAATGAGGCGGGTCATCTTGAGAAAGGGCGTTGTATTCTGAGGTTTGAGAGCCTCGGCAATTAGCGGATTGGGAGATATTTTCACTTCGGCAATACAGTGACATTGACTGACCAGGCCGGGTGCCAAGCGCAATGGGGAAAAGCAGAAACGAAAGGCATGTTCACCGAATCGGCACCCTGTTGAACCAGCATTCCTTCTCCACAACATTGATGTGTGCGGAAATCGTGAAAGGTTTGCCCTTTATCCGGATGTCCTTGGAATAGATCTCCTGATTTTCGAATAGCTTCTTCAAAAGCTCTATCTGCAGCAGCAACTCAAGATTGTCTTTGCTGAAGCCCTCTTTGGTCAGGGCTTTCCGGATATCGCTTATGTCGTGGAAGTGAACTTTTGCAGTTCTCTCTTTTTCCAGCGATTGAACCGCAGCTTTTACGCCCTGGTCACCTGCGCTGCAGCAATGCACAAAGCCGAAACACACGACAGCTACGCAGGAATGAAGGAGATCCATTGTCTGAACGAGGGTGAGTGGTCCGTGGTGAGTTGTGTGCACCTGAGTGGTGGAAAGCAATTTGTTTCGGACGCTGCCCTTCTGGTGTGGTTTGCCTGATCACCCGCATTGTGGCGATTCCGAGTGTACTCCGGTTGGTTGATTTCAGGGGGCTGATACATGCATTCTGATCCGCTGAACGGGGCGCCATTTTGGAGTGCGGTGGCAAGTCCCGCAGGCGTGGGACTTGCCACCGTACTCCATATACGCCCGTGAGGCATTGTCGGCGAATTGTCACCATCCCGGGTGCGATTGCCGGAAATCGAATGTTACAAACGTGTGACTGTTACAATCTGAAGACGGCGGGCGGGAGGTTCTCAGACGTCGATGTTACATTCATGTGACAGGGCAGCCGGATCACTAGTCAGAGGGGGTATCTAATAGGCGGAAATCCAGAGGTGGGACACAGGATTGTAACAATTAAGAACTGGAGAGCACTACAGGGCGACCGTAAACAGCCGCGGCTTTCAATAGCTCACATCCAACATTCCTTTCCTTTGCGTAACAGTCGTCCCCATTCTCTAAATCGTAACCTATCAAGGCGGGTTTACGAAGGACTGCGGAAAGAGCTGATCGCCCTTTCTGTCATGCTGACGACGGGAGGGATGTATACACCTCTTGCAGGCGCTCAGGAGCAGGCGCAGGCAGAACCAGCCGAGCAGCCGGTGTATATCCGGGAATACCGCGTACAAGGTGCAAAGGAGCTGCCGCGGATCGATGTGGAAAAAGCGGTGTACCCGTATCTCGGTCCCGGCCGGACATCAGTGGACGTGGAGGCCGCGCGAGTTGCGCTGGAAGAGGCGTATCGGGAGAAAGGGTATCAGGCAGTCTCGGTGGTCATTCCGCCCCAGCCCCGGAGCAGCATTGTCGTGATGCAGGTGATGGAGGGCACGGTCGCCCGGCTGCGGGTGAAGGGCTCGCGCTTCTTTGATCTCGAGAAGATCAAGAAACAGGCGCCGTCGCTCCGCGAGGGTGGTGTGATCAATTTCAACAACGTCACCCGCGACATCGCCGCGCTGAACACCTGGCCGGATCGCCGGATCACTCCTGCCCTGAAGGCTGGTGAAGAGCCGGGTACGGTCGATATCGATCTCAATGTGGAGGATACATTTCCTCTGCACGGAAGTCTGGAGCTAAATAACCGGTACAGCCCGGACACTACACCGCTGCGCCTCGACGGTTCGTTGAGCTACAACAACCTCTGGCAGCTAGGTCACTCGATCGGCGGCAGTTTCCAGATCACTCCGCAGGACCTCGATGAGGTAAAAGTGTTCACCGGATATTACACCGCGCGCTTTGCCTCGGTCCCGTGGCTGAGCCTGACTGCGCAGGGGACGGTGCAGCAAAGCAATGTCTCCACGCTCGGCAGTGTGGCGTCCGCCGGTAGCGGTGAAATCCTCGGCCTGCGTGCAACAGCGACTCTTCCGGTCAGGGAGAACTTCTACCATTCACTGACGTTCGGCTTTGACTACAAGGACTTCGACCAGGTGACCACCATTGCCGGTCAGCCGGATCAGTCGCCGATTACCTATTTCCCATTCAGCCTTACTTACAATGCCGGGCTGTCAGGTAAGGGCTACATAACCGAATTTAACGCTGGGCTGACCTTCAGCTTCCGCTCACTCGGAAGTGATCGAGATGAGTTCGAGTACGCCCGGAGTGAGGCGACTGGCAGTTTCCTCTACCTGCGCGGAGACATCTCGCACACGCACGATCTTCCTTACAAAGCGGAGCTCTTCGCCAAAGTGCAGGGCCAGGTCTCGAGCGGGCCGCTGGTTGCGTACGAGCAGTTCGGAGGCGGTGGCGCTGGTACTGTCAGAGGGTACCTGGAAGGTGAAGTGTTCGGCGACAACGCGATCATCGGTACACTGGAACTCCGCAGTCCGCCGCTGATGGGATGGCTCCCTAGCAAGGGGCACGAATGGCGGATCTATTCCTTTGTGGATGTCGGTCTCCTGACGATCCACGACCCGCTGCCGGAGCAGACGGAGCAGTTTGAGCTGGCCAGCGTTGGAGTCGGCAGCCGCATGCAGCTTTTCGAGTACCTCAACGGTGCCATCGATCTGGCACTGCCGCTGAGCAGTGAAGGACGCACGGACGCCTACGACCCATTCCTTTTGTTCCGGGTGTGGGCCGAGTTTTAAGCCGCACCCTCCCGCTAGAAATCCCGCAATTGACCTCACTATGATGGGAACCGTTACCACACGAGCGAAGACCGCGTGTCTCAAACGCCTGATCTCAGGCCTGCTCTTTGTCCTCGCCCTCAGCAGCACCGCCGACGCGTGGTGGAACAAGGAATGGGCAATCCGGAAGAAAATCACCATCGACACCTCCGCAGAGGGCGCCGCGATCACCGAGCCGATCGGGACTGCCGCGGTGCTGATCCGTCTGCACGATGGGAACTACCAATTCCTCAGCGCCGCAGAGGATGGCAGCGACATCCGGTTTGTAACCGAGGATGACAAAACCGTGCTGCCCCACCACGTGGAGAAGTATGACGGACTTCTCAATGAAGGCTTCGTCTGGGTGAAAGTCCCGGACGTGAAGCCCGGCGCGAAGCTCAGCTTCTGGATGTATTACGGCAACACCGCGGGAACCGCGAGCCGTACGGATGATGCCAAGGGTACCTATCAGCCCGAGACGGTGCTGGTGTATCACTTCGGCGAGAGCGGCACGGCTCCGGTCGATATCACGGGCACGGGCAACAACGCCGAGAACCCGGGCATTCCATCACAGGGCTCCATGATCGGTGGCGGTCTTCGCACCGATGGCACGACAGTGGTGACGATCCCCGCTTCCGAATCTCTCAAGTGGGGCGAAGGCGCCCTGATGACGTGGTCGGCCTGGATCAAGCCTGCTGCCCTGCAGGCAAATGCGATCATCTTCAACCGCACCGAAGGCGATAGCGCGTTCACGATTGGCCTCAACGGGGGTGTGCCCTTCGTTGAGGTGAAGAACGCCGGCGCGATACAGCGCACCGAGGCAGGCTCACCTGTTGCCGAGAACACGTGGAATCACCTCGCGGTAGTGGCCGATGCGGCGAAGATCACCGTCTATCTCAATGGTGACTCCTATGCTACGCTGGCTAGCGGACTTCCAGCGCTGAACAGTGCATCGACTCTCGGTGGAGTTGCAGCGGCCGCAGGTGCGGAGCCGAATGGTTTCTCGGGTGAGATCGACGAGGTGCAGATTACGCATGCCGCTCGTCCGGCAGGCGCACTGAAGCTGGCCGCCATCGGTCAGAGCGGCGCTGACAAAGCGGCCAAACTGCTTTCCGTGGGAGCGGATGAAGCCGGTGAGGGCGGTGGTGAGCACGGCGGTATGATGGAGCACGTAATGCTCTTCGGTGATATCGCGAAGAATATGATGTTCGACGGCTGGATCGCGATCGGCGTTTGCGTTGTGATGATCATCTTCGGCTGGGGCGTTGCGATTAAGAAGTTCTTCTACCTGAACAGCATCCAGAAAGGCACCGATGCCTTCATGGAGCAGTGGAAGCATGTTTCCTCGGACCTCACCGCGAGCGACAATGGAGACGAGAAGAACATCAGGGGCATTGGTGACGGCATGGATCCGAAGGTCTTGGCTCAGATGCACCGCTCTCCGCTGTATCACCTCTACCATATCGGCTCGGAGGAAATCCGGCAGCGTGTCGGTGCTGGTAAGGGGCGCTCAAAGGGACTCTCCACCCGCTCGATCCAGGCGATCCGCGCCTCACTCGACACCGGTCTCGTGCACGAGAATCACCGCATGAACAGCGGCCTGGTCTTTCTGACCATCAGCATCGCCGGCGGCCCGTACGTTGGACTGCTCGGAACGGTTGTCGGCGTTATGATCACCTTCGCGATCATCGCGAAGTCCGGTGAGGTTGATGTGAACTCGATCGCTCCCGGTATCGCGAGCGCGCTGCTTGCGACCGTGGTCGGTCTGCTCGTCGCGATCCCGGCGCTGTTCATCTACAGCTATCTCAGCTCGCGCATCAAAGAGCTGCTCGCCGGGATGCAGGTGTTCATCGACGAGTTCATCGCAAAGATGGCGGAGTTCTATCCGACCCCGGCCGATCTGCCTCAGATCCGTCCCTCTGTAGATACCGCGCAGATCGCGCGCCTTGCCGAACCTCACCTCAACAGGAACGAACGCCATGCAAGCTGACGGTGGAAAGAGCTACGACGACATCAACGTCACGCCGATGGTGGACCTCTACCTGGTCCTCCTCCTGATCTTCATCATCATGACCACGGCGGGCGTCCAGAGCGTAAAGGTGAATCTGCCCAAAGCCGGTGGTGCAGCTTCCAAAAAAGATGAAGGCCCGAAGATGCAGGCCATCACCATCAACAACGAAGGCAAAGTCTTCCTCAATACGATCCCGGTGACCTTGCAGGAGCTCGAGCAGAAGCTCTCCGCAATCAAGGCGAAGACTCCCGAGTTCCCGGTCGTGATCCGGGGTGATGCATCCACGCAGTATCAGCAGGTGATGGATGTCCTGAACGTCGTCGGAGCGCTGGGCCTCACGCAGATCGGGCTCGCCACCCAGCCGTCATCCTAGCCGCTGCACCACTTGCCGCGAATCCACATGCGCGTCCGGAAGAACCAATGCTTCAGCCCCCTTTTTTGGGTCAGTGGTTTATGCTTATCGCATAAACCAGCGATCCGCTCCTCGGTATGGCTGATCGTGGTC
>CBINJX010000170.1:0-8126 GCA_966251085.1 uncultured Verrucomicrobiales bacterium | reverse complement strand
TGGTCGCACAGGACATTCGTGCCCGGGCAAAATCGGAGTTCCCGGCACACCGGAGGAACAGCGCAAGACACTGGCAGGGGGAATCTGGCGGTATCATCCCACGCGCAAGACAATCGAAGTGCTCACGAGTGGAACCACCAACCCGTGGGGGCATGATTGGAACGAGTACGGGGAAGCGTTCTTTGTAAACACGGTCAACGGTCACCTCTGGCATCTCATTCCAGGTGCGCGGTTCGTTCGCGGTACGTCGCGCGATCCGAGTCGCCGCACGTACGAACTAATTGATCATCATGCCGACCATTGGCATTTCGACACAGGCCGGAGTTGGACGGAATCACGCAACGGCGCGGCGAACGAACTCGGAGGCGGACATGCGCATTCCGGCGCAATGATCTATCTGGGGGACAATTGGCCAGCCGAATACCGTGGGCGACTTTTCACTCTGAACTTCCACGGTCGTCGCGCCAATCAGGAGCGCTTGGAGCGCCTCGGCAGCGGTTATGTTGGAAAACATGCTGAGGATATTGCGATCAGTCCCGATCCATGGTTCCGCGGAGTCGATCTCAGCTACGGACCGGATGGCGGGGTTTTTGTGCTGGATTGGAGCGACACAGGTGAGTGTCACGAGAACACAGGAGTCCATCGAACGAGCGGGCGTATCTACAAGATCACCTACGGACAGCCGAAGCGTCCGGAGATTCAGGATATCCGGAAGCTCCCGGTGCAGGAGTTAGTTGAGCTGCACACCCATACGAACGAATGGTTCGTTCGCCAGGCGCGCCTCGCACTCGCTGAGCGGGCGAATGCAGGGGAGCCGATGCAGGAGATCCACGACGGACTTCGCGAACAATTCGAGAAAGCACCGGATGCCGCCACAAAGCTGCGCGCGGTTTTTTCTCTTTATGTCACGGGTGGCGCTTCGCGGGAGTTCCTGCGGGCTCAGTTGCGTCATGCGAATGAAAATGTCCGCACGTGCGCCATTCGACTGCTGACGGATGCATGGCAGATTGATGATGTCACGAGTGTTCCGGCAGCAAGGGCAGGGGATCAGCTTCGCGAAGAGGCTGCGGAGTTGCGCGAAGATTTCGTGGAGCTGGCGCGGGAAGATTCTTCGGGACTGGTCCGGCTCGCGCTGGCCTCCACGCTGCAGCGTATGCCCGTTGGCGAGCGGGGCCATTTGGCCGCAGCACTCGTTTCCCGGAAGGAAGACGCGGATGATCACAATCTTCCGCTGCTGGTATGGTACGGCTTGATCCCGATTGCGGATAGCGATCCGGAAGCTCTGGTGAAAGTGGCGAGGGATTGTGAATGGCCCACGACAAGGACGTTCATTGCACGCGCGTTGGCCGAGGATCTTGAGACTGCACCTGCGCCACTGAACGAGTTGCTGACTCACGCTGCAGGAGGTGCATCCGCGGAGTGGAGACGCGATATTCTTCAAGGGGTGAGTGATGCACTCCGTGGTTGGAGAAAGGCAACGAAACCGGCTGCATGGGATTCACTCCAGCATGCGCTTGCAGATAACACGGATTCCGTGCTCAAGGATCGTGTCCGGGAGTTGAGCGCGGTATTCGGCGATGGCCGGGCTCTCGATGAGATCCAGACGATTGCGCTCGATTCCAAAGCGGCTCCCGACGTCCGCGAATCGGCCTTGCGCACGCTCATTGACAGCCGCCCGCCGAACCTCCGGGAGATCTGTGAGAAGCTACTGACCGAGAGTCATATCAATGTCACGGCTGCGCGTGGATTGGCGTTGTTTGATGATCCGGAAATCGGTGTCGCGCTGGTAAAGTCTTACCGGAAATTCCGTGAACCTCAGCGTCCGCAGATTCTCTCCACGCTCGTTTCCCGGAAGCAGTTTGCTCATTCGCTCCTCACGGCGGTCGCAGAGGGCAAGATCCCGCGCAGCGATCTATCGGCGTTCCATGTTCGCCAGATCCGGAGCTTCAACGACCCCGCACTAAATGCGCTCACGACGCAGGTCTGGGGCGAGTTGCGCGAAACCCCAGGAGCGAAGTTGCAAACGATCGCACGTTTGAAGGAGAGAATGACTCCTGCAGTTCTCGCGACGGCGGACAAAGGCAAGGGACGTGTTGCTTTCGCGACGCTCTGCTCCGCATGCCATAAACTGTATGGCGAGGGTGGTACGATCGGGCCCGATCTTACCGGATCCGGGCGCGATAATCTCGACTACCTGCTGGAGAACATTGTCGATCCGAGTGCGGTGGTGAATGCGGATTTTCGGATGACCATTGTGAAGCTGAAGGACGGCCGGGTGCTCAACGGTGTCATCACTGCTCGCACGGATAGAACTCTGACTCTTCGCTCACTCACCGATGCGACGATGCTCGAATTGGGAGACATCGAAACAAGCGAAACCTCTGCATTATCGCAGATGCCCGAGGGGCTCATCGACACGCTCTCTGATGATCAGATTCGCGACCTGCTCGCGTATCTGCTTCATCCCAGCCAGGTGCCGCTTTCGCAGTCCGGAACGACCGTCGCGCAATGAGTTCTCGATTTTTCCGACCTTCGTAGAGGCGGCACATCTGCGCAAATACGGCTCCGCTGTTTTTCTCAGACCAAAGCCAGTTTGTTGCTGGAAAGAAAAAAGGCACGCACCCGTTGGGAGCGTGCCCTGAATTTCAAACGAGTGAGGGTACTTAAGAGTCTTACCTCTGCCGTTCTTCAGGCACTGATTCCTGTTTGAAGTCGAGTAGTTCCGGTGGTTTGCCGCCGGACATCAGAGCTTCAACCTCGGCATCCACTGAGGCATTGACTCCACCGTATTTGTCTTCGAGCGATTTTGCTTTTGCCTCCGGCGTATCGGCAGAAAGCATCTCCCAAGCGTCTGCCTTGGCAGCTTCCCGGCGGTTTGCTTCATCGAGCTGATTCAGGGCAGCGAGTCCCTTGCTCTTGCCGCCAAATTCCACGGATGCTTTGGCGAGATTTCCACGGAGCTTGTTTCCGCTGATATTTGCGGAGAGACGCGCGCGATTCATTTCCGCCTCGGCAATCTTCTGGCGAGCATCGGCCAACTGCTGACGCAGCTTCCGCTCCAGCGTCCGATTTGCCTCCACATTCCTGCTCAGTGTCTCGAAGGTCTTCATCGCATTCTGTTTGGCCGAGACGGCCGCAGTGACATCCTCGCGATTGCCCGCAGCAGCAGCCCTTTTCGCGATCATATCATACTTTTCCACCTCGGCGCGTGCGTCACGCAACTGACCTTCCATTACGGCAGTGGAGGTCATCAGCTCATGAATTTGCCCGAGGAATTGGTCCACCTCTTTCTGGGCATCTTGAATCGCCAGCTTGCCATCCTTTACAGGGTCGGAAATGGCGCTTGCTGCCGATTCATCAGCACGGCGGAAGAGGTTGATAAGAGCCGGAATGAGTTTCATGGGATGTAGAAGACTGAAAGGTGAGAGAGCCGATTATTCCGCACTTACGGCGACGGCTGCGGAGATCGCAGCGCATCCTGCGATGAGGGCGCTTTGCAATTTGCGGAGCGCCCAGAGGAGTTCATCCTCGCTGAGGTCATCTGTCGGCACGGAATTGATCAGCACCAGAGGGGTTTCCGCGACCGCTTTCGCGTCGGTCTCCTGCGATGGCCTCACGATTGCAAAGGCGTACGGAAGCATCTCTACGTTTGCTGCAAGTGCATTGATCGCGACCAGAGAAAGTTGATCCTGGTCGAAGTCCGCGAGCTTGCCAAGTTGGCAGGTCACGTGGAGTGCGCCTTCCTGCAATTCGAGTACCGTGGGGTACTCTTTTCCATCATGCAGCAGGTCCACGAAGACGGCATTCTCGCTCTCGGTGGCGATATAGCCCTCATGGGTAAGGGTGGATGCAATGGTGCTGAGGCTGGTTAGTTTCATTTTGGGTGATTCGAGAAGGATTCGACTCAGGCTGCTTTGACGATGTTCGCTTCGGAAGCGCGAATCGGGCAGCCGAGATATACAGAGATTTCTCCAGTTTTCTGGTTCGCTGTTGCGATCTCCAGAACGAGAAGCTCGGGATTATCGGTCGGATCTGTCGTGAGATACTCGACAACCGTAGCGACTTGAGCACCCAGTCCGGCGAATCCAGGCCGCTCTGTGTAGTCGCCGTGACGCTCCCCGTGTTCCTTGCGTACATACAACAACTCCTGTCCGCCGATGGAGTAGGGGATCTCGGCAGTGTAACGCAGATTCGCAGGACGCACCGGCTGACCTTCGGCCGGAGGCTCGAAAAGCCAGGTATCGCCACGATTTACGACATTCTCGCGCTTTGCTGGGCGGAAATCCTCGCTGGCGTAGTACACACGATGATCGATGTGAGTTTCGTCGCCTTTTACCATCAGGAGCAATTTCTGATGGCCGTCATCCAGATGGGCGAGAACCCAGGTGGCGAGTCCCTCAATGTCTTTCACCACGCCGATAGATTCCACCTTGTAGTCGATTCCATGCAGGCCGGTGCCACGTTTCTGGGAATCCTCCAGCGCCTGCTGGTCCGTCAGGGTGACGAATGATCCGGGCGGAAGATGGAGCCATTGATCAAGGGGACTCGATCCCGAACCGGGCATCGGTGGGGGCACAGGACCTCGGCGCGAAGGCGGGGTAAACCGAGCGTCGAGCGGGCGCGGCCGCAGGTTGCTTCCGCTGCGGTGCATGTACATGCCCGCGGAAACAAGGACGGCGATGACGATCAGACCGATCACTGCCAGCACCGAGCCTATGCCTGATGACGATTGACGCCGCGGCGCATCATACCCGCCCTGATATCCAGGCGCAGGGATGGCAGTCCCTTGCGGGTTTGCGGCAGGAGCACCTGCCTCGGTGTTCGGCGGATAGTATGGCTGGTATGCACTCCGGTTAGCGCTGTTCATGATCGCGCTGAGCAGCACCCAGTTTCCCACCGAATCCCAGAAGCCATACCCGCCCCGCGATTGATCTCTGTACACGGGCGCGTACTGGCCATTCGGAAGCCGCATTCCCTCAGGGATCTTTCCGGGAATGAACGTCCGCGAGGGCGATGTGGAGGTCGTAGTCGTGGATCTGCTCGGAGAACGATTGATATCGGTTCCAGAGGTAGACGGCGAACGACGGGTATCAACCGCTTCGCCCCGGCTCTGGGTGGTTCCTCCGCGGTTGACCTTGCTGGTCAGGGTGGAATCCGAACGGCTTGTGGAATAGTTATCGCGGCTGGAGCGTGAGACTCCCCATTTCGTGCTGGAGCGGCTTGAACTGCTCGATGGGAACGATGGCCGGGAGGTACGGGATGAACTGAACGAACGACCGCCAAACCCGCCGCCGCGTGCGCCGCGTGCATCGAGGTCGTGCATAGGCCACGCCAGCAGGATGGTGATCGCGAGTATGGAAAACAGGCGATTGGTAAGACGGAACATGATGGAGGAAAGCTAATGGGCTGTGACTGCTGCAGCCAGGAGGATGGCTGTAACAATACTGGAGGCGGCGCAGATCATACCGGCCGCAGTGTTCTTCTGGGCTGCAATCTCGTCGTCGAGATTCACCCGGGGTAATACGAGTCGCTCTGTCACAAATCTGGTCAGAATCAGGATAGCACCACCGATGAGGACTTCTACCGAGATGATAATCAGCTCCTGCCAAATGTTGCTCGTAGCATTCCGCAGGATCGCGGCGAGGAGAATGCCAAGCGAGATCAGGAATCCCCCAACGCTGATTCCGGTGGCAGCGTTGTCATCGTGCTCCAATGAATCCTGAACCTTGTAGCCTGCAGTCGCGAAGAACAGACCGGCACCAGCAATGAACAGTGCCTGCCCGACCGCCCAGTAGATCACGATATCCCGAACAGCCAACAGATACGAGTCGCTCTGCCCGGTGAGCGCACCAGCGAGGGTGAAGCCAGTACCGATGCAGCCTCCAGCTACGGCAAACCCGGTGCCGAGATTCCGGTCCCTGAGCATCTCCTCGGTGATGCTGAAGTTTGTGAGGATCAGTCGATCATTGATGATGATGCTCAATCGAAGCAGCAGAATCGCAAGAACGCCGCTATAGGTCATCGAAAGAAAGGCGTCACCCAAACTGACCGCTTCTGAGGGACAGGCAGCGGCGAGAGCAATGGCAAGCCCGATGAGGTATCCCATCAGGCATGCCCCAAACGCCGGATTATCCTTTACCGTGAGTTCATCTGTGAATGAGAAATGGCAGGTCTTCCGGTAGAAGTAGCATCCTGCAAACGCCAGAACGAGCAGGTAAGCGTAAAAGGGGATGTGACTGAGAAAGTTACTGAAAATCTGGAGCATGGAGCATGGAGGCAGAGGTAATCCGGACCCGGTTTGGTTCGCGGCCGCTACGAGCAAACGTGAGACTCCTGACGGCGACGTAAGTTCAAGACCAGATCAACAGTGGACAAAGCGCAAGACACGAATCTCAGGCATTTTTCTCAGTGCCTCTGTTGGATGTAGCTCAGCTTCGGATTGTGCCAACAATGGCTGAACCTAAAAACGACAGTAGGCGTTCTGAGGAAATCACTCAGGGAGCTCCGGGTGAGGCCATTGGATTCCAAACAACGCCGAACAGGCATTCACCTTGCGGGTGAATCTACCAAATGTCTCCCGATCCGCTATTTCGCGTCCGATTGTGAGTTTTGAGCGGTCGGAGACGACCACCCTTCGAAGCAACGCCGTCCCCGGCGTCTGGAGTTTCTCCACGCCTTCACGCTCTCCGCTCGTTGGTTGAGCTCAACCTTCAACCTCAACTGCTTTCTCAGGCTGAATGGAGCGTCAGGTTCCATTCGGCGGGCGGCCTCCTTTGAATGCGTTGGTTCAAAGCGAAAATGCCGACCCGTCGGTGACAGGCCGGCATTTTGAGTGCTTCTATTTACCTGTTTCTATCAGCTTAATACACGGTCGTCGGTTCGGAGGAGATGGTTCCTCGTGGAGCGGCCTTGGTCCTGAGTTGCAGCTGTAATTTGCCGTTTCCTGGGTTTGTGCCCTTCGCGGTGACCAGCCAGTTTGCCACTCCGCCCGGGGGCAGACGGTCAATCGGGCCGAACTGGACGCTGTTGCCCTTTCCTGTAACTCGGGTTTCACCGGTTCCCTCCACAAACTCCAATGGTCCTTGGAGCTGACCAGTCAGCTCAACATTCAGATCCTCAGAACTTCCTTCGTTGATGACCTGAACTTCATAGATCGTCGATTCGCCAACCTTAATCGGATCCTGACGGTCGATGACTGAGATTTGTACTGCAGGTACTCCCACTACTTCAGTAGCGATTTTCTTCGTCACCGCATCCGCACAATAGGCGGTCGCTGTGGCGGTCGTTCCGATGGTTCCGACATCCGCTGGGTCAAAGGTGACACCGAAGGTCCGTGTCTCGCCCGGCCCAAGGCGACCGATTTGGTAGCGATCGACTTCTTGTGGGATCTCCTGGTCGTTGCTGACAAAACGCAGACCACCTGCTGGAGCGGGCATCTGCACCACCGTGTTCAGCGCAGGCACGTCGCTGTTATTGGTAACCGAGATCTGATAGCTGATGCTTCGACCAAGGTATGTCTGGCGCGGAGCCTGGACGCGGAGAGTAAGTTCAGGCTTCACGATGCGTACCTGACTTGGATTTGAGGTGGTCTGCAGTTCTCCTGTGGTGGCGCGACCACGAACAGTCAACAATCCGGGCTGGGTCGGTTGCAGCCGAACCGTCCGTTCCACACTTTCACCTGCGGAGATGCGCCCGACTGGGAGACGCAGATCACGTTCCCCTTCGATAACTAAACCCTGCGGAAGGTTGGCTAAAATCGTCGCAGGCGACGTAGCTCCGGAACCGGAGTTCGTAACGCGATAGCGAACGAAGACTGTCTCACAAGCGTAGAAGGCATTCCGTGGATTTCCATTGGCATCTACGACAAGCTGAGTGAGTTGCAACTCAGGTTGTGTAACACGAATTTCACGACATAGAGTCGGGAGAAATGCAACCCACGCGCAGGCGTCAAATGCACCTGCATTCTGGGCGGTGGCTGTTACCCGGACTGTCTTGGCCTGACCGGCTTCGAGCGCTCCTAGTCGCCAGGAGATCATCTGCGTGTTTTGATCGCCTTGTTGCTGACCAGATTGCTGTTGTTGTTGGGAACCCTGTTTCTGGTCCTCTTTCTGTTGCTGATGCTGTTG
>CBINJX010000169.1:0-8148 GCA_966251085.1 uncultured Verrucomicrobiales bacterium | reverse complement strand
CTGGTAATTCGTGGAGAAGTGCTCTGAGAGAGCGCGACGCAAATCTTCCGCGGTTTTGCGGGCGTCTTCACCCGCGGCGATTCCCTCGATAGTAAGCGTACACCGCCTCGTCTCATCATTGGTGACATCGCCGGAGAATTTAGTGAGTTGAACTTCCGGTGGCACCACCTGAGCGATGACGGCAAGAATGGGAGCCCAGTAAAAACGCTTTTCCATCCGATCGACCAAGGTCTCGCTTACTTTGAGAGTCTTGGTCATCTCCTCTTCCTTCTCTTTTGCCTGCTTGGCCCTCGGCGCGAGTTTGGCGTATTCCGCCTCCAAGCTCTGGAGTTCGCTCTTCACGCTCCGATGGCCATTTAATTGTACCAGATAATAGCCCGCGAGGCATGCCGCGATAACCGCAAGACCGGCAATAGCGATCTTCAGCGGGTCTCGACGCTGGAGCGCCTGCTGCTTGTGGACCTCGTGATAAAGGTTGAGATGCAACGCCATGGTTGTTCTTTCTTAGCTTTCCTTGAGGATCTCAGCAGCCGCACCACACGCCACATTGTAGTCGAGGGCTTCTTCTGCCAGCTGCTGCTGCCGCTGCTGGGACACAGCATTCTCGCACTTCTCCAGTGCATTCCATCCTTCGCACGGCATCCCGAGTTCCTCGCTCATGATCTTGAGAAAGTTCTTCGACTTTGCCGGGCCGCCCGAAACAAAGATGCGTGAGATGGTTTGCTCCTGGCTGTTTTCGAAAAATCCGATCGAACTTCCGACTTCGCGAGTGAGCTGATTCATCGAGACGCGTGTGTACTCGACCATCACTTCATCCTCCTGTTCGAGTGCAAGAATCACCTGCTCGCGAGTTTCGCCACTCAGTCCACAAAGCGCATCCAGCAAAGCCTTGCCGCCAAAATCGATCGTTCGTACGAGCATCAGCTCCCGTTTGGCACCCACCATCATCGTCGTTTCCTCGTGCCCGATATCGATGAGGAAGAATGCCTCGTTATTATAGATTTCAGGGCGGGCAAACTCGAAAGCATTAAAAACGCTTACCGGAGCCAGCTGCATCTGGCGAATAGCGGCCACGGTGCCTTCCACCGCCGCCCCTACCATCTCCACCTCCTGCCGGGGAAGTCCTCCGACGAGGTATTTATATTGTGGAACGGCCCCCGGCTCGGTCTCCGCCGGCCGACTACTTGGAATGCGGTCACAGTCCAGAACGAATGACCGGCAGTCTTGATTCATAAGGATCATGCCGTTCAGCCGCAAGGCATCGCGCAAGATGGCCGTGGGTGTCTCCGGCTGCTCGATGATCCGCAGCAATGACTCAGGGCTTGAGATGCTGACAGCACACGTTTTTGCACTGCCGCCCATATCCTTCAAAAGTGCCTTGAGATTGCGACCGAGCGTCTCGGCGTCCTGAGCCGGAGCAGCCGGCACATAGGACCCGAAATGCGTAACGGCCAGGCGGCCGGTACCGCGTCGCTGAAGCAGCACCGACTTGAGCGCATAGCGCCCGATATCGATGCCGATCACTGATGTTGGAGCTTTAGCCATTGCGAAATCGAGAATGAGCAAAGGATGTGCCATCCGCTCCTCGCACGGCTTTTTTCTCAAAATCAGGGAATTGGGGAGGTGTGAGGGCGTGGCAACGAAGTGCCCAGCGCTCAGGATTCAGTCGTCTATTCCTATCAACCACGATCATCCTCTGTGGAGACGCGGTAGCGGGACGAAGTCGATTTCTGAGCACTGGGCACACCCCTTTACGTCCTCTCCCACCAAAGAGGAATGCCCCCTACTCCTGCACCGCGACCGGCTGCCCGTACACCGAGTTCCGCGACTCATTCAGCATTTGTGAGAGAACCAGCAGAGCCACTGCCGCACCGCTGAGAATGAGGAAGATCCCCATCGTAAGAAACAGACCCCGATTTCTCTGCGCTCCCTTTCGTCGAGCCCGCTGCAGCTCGATGCCCATGTCCAAGATTTGCAGGAGTTGTTCTGGCGTTCTTTCTGGCGTTCTATCAGGAGAATCCGTTTCTTTCATAGCTCGCTAATTCCTATTGCGGATGTTTGGCTTCACCCCACAAGAGAAAGCTTATCTCGGACCCTTCGCCGTTTTTCTTGGCCTGATCGCGCTGGGAGAATTGGTCGCGCACCTTGGCCACGGATTTGCATACTGGCCGTTGGCGACTCCTCGTTATTGGGTTTATCCGCTGCAGACACTGGTTTGCGGAGCGCTGCTCGTGCGTTATTGGCGGGAATACTCCATGGAAAAACCACGGGGTATCGGCTTTACCACAGCCATCGGCGTGCTGGTTCTCGCGATCTGGATCGCCCCGCAGGTTCTTGGGCTCGCAGCTTCGCGGCTCGAGGGTTTCGAACCACACTTCTTTGAGGGTGATGCGGCGTATGCTGTCAACTTGGGGCTCCGCTTTCTTCGCCTGGTGATCATCGTCCCCTTGGTGGAAGAGATCTTCTGGCGCGGCTTTCTACTCCGCTACGTGATCGACCAGGACTTTACCAAAGTCCCCTTTGGCACCTTTGAGTGGAAATCGTTCGCAATCGTTACGATCGGCTTCTGCCTGGAACATCAGATGGCGGACTGGCCTGCTGCGATCGCGGCTGGAGCCCTGTACAATCTGGTCGCATATCGCACGCGAAGCTTAAGTGCATGCGTCCTCGCTCACGCAATCACCAACCTGCTTCTTGGTTTCTACGTTCTGCAAACCAAGCAGTGGGGATTTTGGTGACATCGCCGCATTCCCGGCGTATCGGTCCCCGCCATGGGCCACTCCTTCCTGCAGAAAATGATGCTCATGATCATCGCCGGCTTCCTCGCCGCAGGCGTGATCTATGTGTACCGTCACGTCGTACATCAAGCGCTCTGGGAGTCCAGCGATGAGGGATACAGGGAATCGTTACGCGCAAGACAGACTCAGCGGCGCTGAGCAACGCGGCAGGCACCTACCGGCTTATGAAGATTGGTTTTGCACAGCTTAACCCCGTCGTCGGCGACATCCTCGGCAACACCCGTAAGATTCTGGCCGCATACCGCGAGTTGGTGGATCGCGGTGCGGATCTCGTATTGACGTCGGAACTCTCGATCCCCGGCTACCCCCCACGCGACCTTGTCTTTAAATCACGGTTCGTACCGCAGAACCTGGAGGCGCTGGAGCAGTTGCATTCCGAGATCGGTGACAAACCCCTTCTCGTGGGCTACGTCGATCACAATACCGGTACGGGCGCTCCCTTCCACAATGCCGCCGCGCTCCTCCAGCGGGACAGGCCGATCGAACGCGTCTTCAAAACCCTGCTTCCGACGTACGATGTGTTTGACGAAGATCGTTACTTTGAACCGGCACAGAAAAACGTGCCGGTGGAGATCAACGGAACGGTTTTCGGCATCACCATCTGCGAGGACATCTGGACCGAGCATTATCTCCCAAGACGCCTCTACGATCACAACCCGGTTACAGAACTGGTCGCGGCCGGTGCCACTGCCATTCTCAACCTGAGCGCCTCCCCGTTTACCATCGGCAAGGCTCAACACCGTGCCGAGATGCTGAGAACTCTGGCCCGTCAGCACGGTATTCCGATCTTCTATTGCAACACGGTAGGAGGAAACGATCAGCTGATTTTCGATGGCAATTCCCTCGCGATCGGATCGGATGGCCGTCTGCTCGGGCAGCTCCCTTCCTTCCGGGAGGAGCTTGAGATCATTGAGGATCCTCAGCTTTCGACCGAGCACCTCGCGCTCTCCCACTCCTGGGGAGGCTCGTGAATTGGTGATACAATCCGAGTCCGAGGAACTCCATGGTGCCCTAACTCTGGGCCTGCGAGATTATCTGCACAAATGCGGTTTCAAATCCGCCGTTCTCGGCCTTAGCGGCGGCATCGACTCGGCAGTCACCGCAGCGCTCGCGGTCGATGCACTCGGAGCGGAGAACGTGCTCGGGGTCACGATGCCGACTCAATTTTCCAGCCAGGGCAGTATTGATGATTCCGTAGCATTGGCCCGCAATCTCGGAATCCGCTTTCTGAATATCTCGATCCAGAACGCGTTCGAAGCGGTGAGGGCGCAGTTCACCGAAATCTTTGCCGGACTCCCCGAAAATGAGACGGAGGAGAACATGCAGCCGCGCCTTCGCGGGCTCACGCTGATGGCTCTATCCAACAAATTCGGTTCGCTGGTTCTGACGACAGGCAACAAAAGTGAAATGGCCGTGGGCTATTGCACGCTGTATGGCGACATGGCTGGTGGCCTGGCCGTAATCTCCGATGTGCCGAAGACGATGGTGTACCGCCTGGCGCGATGGATGAACCGGGACCGCGAAATCATCCCGCATAACACCATTGAGAAGCCGCCGAGCGCCGAGCTGAAGCCTGATCAGCGTGACCAGGACACCCTGCCGCCGTACGAGGTTCTGGATCCGATCCTTCAGCTCTATGTCGAGGAACAGCGCTCCCAGGCGGAAATCGTCGCTCAGGGATTCGATGAGAAAACCGTTCGCTGGGTGATCCGGCGGGTCGACCTCAACGAATACAAACGCGCACAGGCGGTTCCCGGGCTCAAGGTGACCAGCCGGGCGTTTGGCGTTGGCCGGCGAATGCCGGTAGCGCAGCGGTTTGTGGAGTAGGTCACAGGAAAAACGAGGGCTTCAAAGTAGGGCCGACGCTCTCGTGTAAACCGCACCTCACAGCAAATTCGCCATGAGGTGCGGCGCAAAAAGGCAGGCGACTGAACGCCTGACGTCAGCTCGCCAGGCAGTCGTCGATCGCGGCGAGGAGCTGGCCGACGGTTTCCTTCGTCTCGTCGCCCATGTTGGAGAGACGGAAGGTCTTACCCTTCAGCTTGCCGTAGCCGCCGTCGATGATGATGTCGTGGCGCTCCTTGAGCTTCTTGAGCAGATCGGCGACGTCGATCCCCTTGTTGTTGGCAACACAGGTGAGTGACTTGGAGCGGTAGCCCTCGGGAGCGAAGAACTCGAAACCATTCCGGCGCACCCAGTCGTGCACCATGGCATTCGTCTCGGCGTGGCGGGCGTAGCGGTTCTCGACGCCTTCGGTGAAGATGTCGTCGAGTTTCGACTCCAGCGCGTAAATGTGGGAGATCGAAGGGGTGCTAGGGGTCATGTCCTCGGCCTGGTTCTTTTTGAACTCGAGGAAATCGAAGTAGTACCCGCGTCCTTTGACCTGCTCGGCACGCGCCATTGCACGCTCGCTGGCGCTAAAGAGGGCAAGCCCCGGAGGCAGGGCGAGGGCTTTCTGCGTGCCAGTCAGGAGGACGTCGATGCCGAGTTCATCCATGGGGATCGGTACCACCGAGAAGGAAGAGACGGTATCGACGATGAGCATGACATCCGGGAACTCACGAACGACCTCAGCGATCTCAGCAACAGGCGAGGTCACGCCGGTAGATGTCTCGTTGTGAATCAGCGTGACCGCCTCATATCCCCCCTCCTTGAGTTTTTCCCGAACCTGCTCACCACGGATTGGCTGCCCCCACTCCACCTGCAGCGCCTCGGCGTTCTTGCCGCACTTTTTGGAAACGTCGAACCATTTGTCGGAGAAAGCACCGCACATGCAGTTGAGCACTTTGCCGGAGCCAACCAGATTACGGATGGAACCTTCCATCACGCCCCATGCGGACGACGTGGAGAGAAAGACCGGCTGTTTCGTCATGAAGAGCTGCTGGAGCCGGGGTTGGATGCCTCCATAAAGCTTCTTAAAATCACCGCTGCGGTGGCCGATCATCGGTTTGCAGAACGCGGCGAAGGTTTTCTGGGAGACCTGAACGGGGCCGGGGATAAAGAGCTTAGGCATGCTGGATAGAAATTTCTGATTGCGGATGCACCCGGAAGATCTCCGGGCAAGGGCAAGCTCCTAAATCAGCCGCCCGGAATCAGCAATGCTGAGTTGGTTGATAGTTGAGGGTGGTGGGCTGCGCCGCATCTCGATGGGTACTGACTTCGGAGCACTGAGTACTTCCCCACCTAATCCCACACGAACTGCTTCAGCCTGATTTCTTTCACGCGTTCGCGGGCCTCAGTGGCGCGTGGTCCCTCCAGCTTTGCGAGCTTCTCGTACATACCGATTGCTGCTTTCCACTGCTTCCGCTCCTTGAGGATTTCGCCAGCATCCATTCCTGCCTTACCCGACCAGAAATACTCGCGCTCGGCGGAAGTACTACGCTCCAGAACCTCATAGAAGGTGGTCAGCGCTTCATCTACGCGTTTTAGTTGCTCCAGCGCCTTGGCTTTCTTGTAGAGCGCCTGATTGCGCCATGTCGGGGTAACGTTAGGCGATTCGGCCAGTTGATCGAACACGGCAATGGCCGCCTCCAGCTTTGCCGGATCCTTGCGTCCCAGCCTCCGCAAACTGTCCCCCTTGCCGCATAACGCTGCATGGCGCAACTCGGGGCCGGCAGAGGGTTGGGCGGAAAGGATCAGGTCGTAGAGAACAATTGCCTGGTCATCCTGCTTCAGCTGGCTCTGAGCAATTGCCTGTTCCTGTCGTGCGTAAAGCTCCAACGGACCGTGGCGGCTCACCACGCGGTAGAAATATTCCAATGCCCGATCAAGAGCACCGGGATTCATGAGCTTCATGGCAGACTGCCCAGCCAGAAAGAGCGCGGTCTCAGCGTACTGACTCTCTGGATTCTCCTCCGCCAAAGTCGCGAACTGCGTTTCGGCGTTGGCGAAATCCGAAGTGCGGAAATAGACCTGACCGAGCTTCATGCGGACATCACTGACAAACCGCGATCTCTTATAGCGCTTCAGAAAGTCCAACCCGAGTTCGAGCACCCGCGCATCGCTTTCGAGTTTTGAGGAATCCGCAAGAAAGACAGCGAGGTAATCCGCCTGCTCCGACATCTCCGGAGTTTGCGATTCTGTGTTCGCCACCTGGAGATACTCAGCTGCCCGTGCTGCAGCCCTGATCCGCTGGCGGGGATTGGCGCTGGCCTGCAAAGCTGCGAATTCCAGCTCAGCCAAAGCCAAGCGGGCCTCCCCTGCCCTGGGATGCCGCGGATGTTGATGAAGGAAGAGCTGCAGGGTTTCCTCAGCGCGGTACTCTCCTGTGCGCGCCTGCAGGAGTCCTTGTTCTAGAAGCAGAGTGCTCTGGAGAGCTGCCCCCTGAGGCTGTTCACCCAGCTTCCGAAGCTCGGTGGCATACGGCACCTCGCTGCGCTGGTTCAGCCAAGCAAGAGCTGCATTGTAGGTGCCAACGGTCCGCAGTCGCGGTGAGCGATCGGCGGCACTCCGGAACATGTTTGCTGCCAGGAGATACTCACCCTGCTGATGATGCACGATAGCCGTGCGAAGCTCGATCTCCCCCCGCTGGTCGGCACTGGTTGCCTGCCGCATGGCAGCCTCGAGTACCGGGACCGCCTCCGTGATTTGGTTCTGTGCGAGGTGCAGATCGGCCTGCATCACATACGCATCACAGAGCAATGGGTGCTGAGGATATGCCTCGAAGAACTGCTTGAGCCGGTCACCCGCTTTCTCGAATTTGTCGCTACGCAGAGCCATTCGGGCGAAGTAAAACGTAGCCAGCGCCGCTCTCCGCTCAGGCGGACGCTGTCCCCATTTGCGGAGGTCCGCCTCCGTGGGATGATCCATCCTGCTATAGATCTGGTCGAGACGATGGAATGCCGCCTCCAGATATGCACTGTCAGGATAGTTATTGATAAACCGCTCGAGTACCTTTGCCGCTTGTTCATAGCCCTGCATTATCGCGGTCGCATCCGCGAGCCCGAGAGTCGCACCGAACAGCAGCGGCTCCGTGAGGTACTCGCGATCGGCCTCGCTCTTGGGCACAAGCTTTTCAAAAAGATCCCTGGCCCCCATGATTTCAGGGGATGGCTCGTTCCCCCTGAGACGTAGCCGTGCGTCCACAGAAGTTTTCCATTTTTCCTCCATCGGTGTGCGAGGTTCCGCCTTTTTCAGGATTTTGTCGGCTCGGTCCAATTCGCCCAATTCGGCATAGAGACCGGCGAGCCGCAGACGCACCGACGTATTCGCATCACCATCATCCACAACCTCCTGCAGCACCTTTGCCGCTTCCGCACGGCGTCCGAGTACGGCGAGACTTTCTGCAGCCCCCAATAGCGCTACCTGCGACGGATTCGTTCCCGACGACAGAGCTTGGAAAACCGAGAGC
>CBINJX010000168.1:0-8193 GCA_966251085.1 uncultured Verrucomicrobiales bacterium | reverse complement strand
CAATGCGGCTATTGGCTCAGCGAATCAGGTGGATGCAGGTATGAGCCCTGGAACCGTGGCGTTCAGCTCGATTACCCAGCGAGGTGCGAGCAACGACCCGGTGATTTCGATTACCAACACCTTCGACCCGCGTAACCCGCTCGATTCTGCGCATGCCGGAACATATCCACCGCCGGATATCATCGTTGCGCCGGATAAGCCGATCGACAACGTTCGGGGCGATGTCACTTTCAACGCCGGGCCACTCGGTTCCGTACAGTTCAATGCACGTGTACAGGCCAAGAACCTGAGTGTTGTTGCCGGTGCGAGCGTGCTAGTTGAGGGTGTCACTTCCTATTCGGTAGGTGGCGAAGGTTACGGCGACTACAGCAACGTAATCGGTGCCCTGACCAACGCGCAGGTTTCCAACCTGATTTCGACCACTCCAGAAGCTCGGCAGGCGGCAGGGTTTTTTGTATACGGTGATCGCATCTCTATCACTGCGGCAAATATCAACCTCAATGGGTTGATGCAGAGTGGTAAGGAAAACTATACGCTCCAAATCGGTGAAGAGGCGGAGAAGGAGATTACAAAGCTGCGCAACTCGGGCGCATCGGGACAGGTGCGGCTCAAATCGGTTAGTAATAACGATTTCGTCGTACTCTATGATACGGCTGAGAATCGCATCCAGGTGCAGGATGTACGGGTCAGTGGCGGCTTTATTGAACTACACGGCCGAATTCTGAACACGGGCCAGGGTGACATCCGTGTGCTGGGCGGATACGGAAACGTATCGATCCAGAACACCACGTCCTACAACGTGGTCGTTAAACGTATCGACGCCTCACAACGTGGCGCTGGTAAGTTGCTCATCGACGACACCGCGAAAGGCACGGTGACGATCTACGAGAAGTCGGGCGCTGGTGTTGTGGTCACTGAGAACGGCTCCACACGTACCGAATCGAGCAATGCGCTCACCTACTCGCCTCGGGGAGGCTACCGCTACGGATGGTCGGTCGGACAGGAAACAGGAACGCGGACAACGGTCACCTACGGTAGTTCGTCGTGGGCTGGAATCGACGCGCTCGCAGCGGACCCCGACAATATCGTGGAAGGTCCGACTACGGAAGTCATCAAGCAGCCCAAGCTGATAGGGGCTGGTGCATACTATTACCTGCCAGCGAGTAATGCGCCGGAATCCGGTCGGGACTATTACACGACGAGTACAACAAAGACTCTCAACGAGCCGAAACCAAGGGTAGTCGACGAATGGACTACCAGCACGTGGTACGGCAAGAAGACCTACTACACGAAAGCCGTCACGGAGGTTTTCGAGCAGACCATACGGACGCACACGATCCGTGCGGATCGTGAAGTTGGAATTCACTTCATCGGTTATGATGAAGGCCAGGTGTCAGTGAACTCGACGCAAGGCTTCATCTTGCTCGATGGACCGATCATCAATCCTTCGGGAACGACACAGCTCACCTCTGGACAAGGGATTGAGCAGTTGCGCGACAGCGCGGTTGTTGGTGGACGACAGATTCGGCTGTCTGCGAAGACCGGCATCGGTTTCAATATTCCACTCAACACCGATCTCTCGGCCACGGCCCCATTCCAGTTCACAAGCAATCAGCCGGGTGAAGTCAGCGTGGTGCGTGGGCTGCAGGTTCAGGTGACACCCACTCACACAAACGGTGGGGACGCCGGTGCCGTCTATCGTTATCTTGGTGAGCGTACGCTTTTGACACTCGGCAACGTAAACTTTGCCGATGCGAGCAAGTGGGAGAAGGTGGACCATCGTACGTCGCTTACAGCGCAGACGGAGAACGGCGACGTTCGGCTCAATGAGGTCACAGGGGATCTCGGGGTGAACAAAGTCATTGCTGGACCCGGAAAGAGGGTTGCCCTTACAGCACAAGGTGGCATTCAAGTTGGCCGGGGCAACAACGGCACATTCCACGAGGGGGTGGTTCAGGGTGGCTCAGTTTCGCTGGACGCGAGAAATGGAAATGTCGGAACGAGCAGCAATCCTCTGGTGCTTGACTCCGGCTCTGCATCGAAGGACAGCGTCACGGTCGAAGCTCGGGAAAGCATTTACCTGAAGGAGAAGAGTGGTGATCTCCGCCTTAAGAAGGCGGTTTCGCTCTCACCAACTGGTACAGTTCAGATCGACGTTGCTGCCGGAAATCTGGTCGATGCCAACGACTCACAGGAGCGCGACGAGCGTACCTACAATGAGTTGAAGGACGGTTTGTGGAAGGATCTCCAACTCACCGAAGGAACGGGGGCTCACAACAAGGTAAACCAGACAATTGCAAACTTCGCTGCTGTTCGCGAAGCGGAGTACACGAAGTATTGGGAGATCCGCAGTCGACAGTCGAATCCGTCCACATTCGACCCGGACTTCCAGGTGACGTTGAGCCCAAAGGAGAAAGCGTACTATTCAGGAGCGCTTGGTTATGATGCTGCAGCGATAGCCACACTCGAAGAAAAGCTTACTGAGGAATACCACCACCTCCATGAGCTTTACGGATCTGTCGGAAACACATTCAATCCGAACTACCAGTACACGCTCACCTCAGCTGAGGAGGCAGCGATCCGGGCTAGTATCAAGATCTGGACCGAGGATGAACTGCTGTACTCTGTCGGTGCGGGTCTGCTGAAGCCGGGTTCGGATACGGTCACCACGATCGAAGATCCGAACATCGTCGGCCACAATGTTACTATCACCACTTCGGGTGGAGTGGGTGTGACTGCGGGGCAGGTCGTGATCGATCTGACGCAGCGTCCGATCAATCTCACACCTGATCAGCGTGTAGCACTGGCAGCGGCCGAAAGAGCCGATGTGACATTCATCGGAGGAGCAACCGTTTCTGCGACGGTTGACTTCCACGACAATGGCACTGCGGCCGACACCATTGTCCGCCGCGATGGCGGCAGCTGGATCGCAGCTGGGTTTACCCCCGGTATGTTCATCCAGATTGGTGGCTCCTCGCGCAACGCGAGCGAGATTGGTCGTTCCTTCGAGATTGCCAGCGTCACTGCAAGTACGATCACGCTTGTTGATGGTGCAAAGCTCAGCACTGAATTATACCAGGGAGCTACCTTTACACCTGTGGTTCTCGACCCGAACAAACCGGGGGTGACAATCACGGCTATCGTCATCGATCAGCGGGATGATGTGAACGTTTCGGCGACTGGAACGATCAATGCCACTGCCGGAAATAACCTCTTCCTTGGCTCGGAGAGCGACATGCAGATCGGCCGTATCGAGGCCGGTGACAAGGTCCGGATTAAGAGTGGTCAGGGAATCACCAACGTTGGTGCAGCCGGTGTGGCGAATGTCGTCAGCGGAAGTCTCATTCTGGAGGCTGCCAGAAAGGGAATTGGTAGCGCAGACAAGCCGTTCCTCATCGACCTCTTCTCGGATGCGACGATTACCGCTCGCGCCGCAAACGACGTTTACCTCTCGGAGCACAATTCCGCAGGCAATGCTGGAGACATGCGCCTGGAGACGGTTTCGTCGGTCGCGGGTGAGGTGCACCTCACTGCCGATGCAGGGATCATTGACGCTCTCAACACCGACTTTGCGAAGATCGCAGGTAACCGGATTGTGCTTACTGCACTGAACGGTGGCATAGGTGCAGCGGGTATCATTGAACTGGATCTCGCCGGTAGCGGTACACTGACTGCGATTGCAACAGGGACGATCCGACTCTCCGAGACATTTGGTGATCTCAATCTCGATCGCGTTTCGTCACAAAGTGGTGATGTCGAACTGCGCGCCCATCAGTCGATTTTCGACAGCGCACTCAACGATCCAAGCGGCCTCGACTCTCGTCCTGCTGCTGACGTGGTAGGCGGGAACATCACCCTCGTGTCCACGCTGGGCACAATTGGCGCGACGGGTAACGACCTCGATATCGACACCCGAGCCGGAGGTCTGCTAAAAGCCACGAGCTTCCTAGATGCTCACCTGATCGAAACCACGGGTGATCTGTTGATCGACCAGGTCAATACTGCATCGAATGCAGTTGCATTCATCGCTGCGCCCGCAGGCAGCATCCTGAACGGACGTACAGACGGGCCGAACGTGCTTTCCGGAAAGACCTCGCTCTTCGCCCGCAACAACATCGGAAGCGCAGCCAAGCCGCTCTCCAGCACTGTTGGAGTGATCCAAGGCGAAAGCACGACAGGAAGCACCTGGGTGTTCAACCAAGGTGGTCTCGATGTGAACGTGGTGGGCGACGCTTCCAAGCCGGGCATGCACGCCGGCGGATCCATCATTATCAGCGCGTCGAGTCCTGTGACCGTGACGGAGGACATGATCTCCGACTCAGGTGAGATTCTCATCGTCGCTCACGACGACAATCTGGATGGAAACTCACCTGAGACAGATAACGTTCCGGATCATCTGGTGGTAAAGTCGGGAGTAACGCTCTGGAGCAAGACAGCTTCAGTGAAACTGTTCGGCGGTGATGATGTAACCGTTGAGAATGGTGCAACCATCCGCTCGGCGATTTCCAAGGCGGCGCAGACGGTGCCAATCCGTTGCCCGGCCAGCTGCCGATCGACAACAGCGGTAGCCGTATTCAGTTGTTGGGCACGTTGAATGCCGGCACCGATCTTCTCATAACGGGAGACGGTCGTGCTGATATCGTTACCGTTGCCGGCTCCGTTACGGCGGGCGGAGAGATGATCATCGGCACCCGTGGCGGCGATGACTCAGTGCAGGTGACAACGTCAGTCTCCATCGGTGGCGCAATGTCCATTCTGACGGGCGACGGCGCAGGCACAGTATCAGTCTCGGGCAATGCAACGGTGGGCGGTGCGCTGAACATCACCACAGGCGACAGCCAGGATTCCGTGTTGCTCTCCAGCACCATTTCTGCGGCAAGTGTGGCGATTTCGACCGGCGGTGGTCAGGATACAATCACCATCTCCGGCAACACTACGGCAACAACCGGGCAGTTTAACATCAACTCCGGCGAAGGGCTTGGAACGATCGATATCACCGGTGCGGTCAGTGCCGCGACACAGTTCGGAATCACGAGCGGCGGCGGTGCGGACACTCTCACCATTCTCGGGACCATCGCTGCTGGCGGAGCGTTGAACGTCAACACGGGGGCGGGTGACGATTCCTTTGTTCTGGGACAAAGTGCGACTGTTGGCGGCGCAATGTCCGTCCTGACAGGTGAGGGAACGGGCACGGTGACCATCTCCGGTAATGTCACGGCTGGTGGTGCGTTGAGCATCACGACCGGCGACAGCCAGGACACAGTACTGCTCTCCAGCACCATCTCCGCAGCAAGCGTAGCGATCTCGACCGGCGGTGGTCAGGATACGATTACCGTTTCCGGCAATACCACGGCGACAACCGGGCAGTTCAGCATCAACTCCGGCGAAGGCGTCGGAACGATTGGCATCACTGGGGCGGTAAGCGCCGCAACACAATTCGGGATCACGAGCGGCGGTGGTGCGGACAGTCTCACTGTTTCTGGGACGGCCACTGCTGGCGGAGCGCTGACCGTAAACACGGGAGCAGGGGATGATTCTGTTGTTGTTACAGGCAGCGCGACAGCCGGTGACGCGATTTCGATTCAAACAGGCGATGGAACGGGTACTGTCACTTTCGCAGGTACGATAAACGCCACGGGAGCACTCAACGTTACAGCAGGCAGTAACCAGGACACATTTCTGTTATCTGGTAACGTGAGCGCTGCATCTGTTTCCGTTTCCCTCGGGAACGGTACTGATTCCGTTAACATCACCGGGACTGCTGCTTCCACCGCAGGACAGTTTGTCCTCGCAACAGGCGATGGCATCGGAACAGTCGATATTACCGGCTCGGTGACGGCCGCTACACAGTTCGGCATCAATAGCGGTGCAAACGCAGATACAATCAACCTGATCGGTACAGTCACCGCACAGACCGTGGCAATCTCCACGGGAGCTGGAAACGACACTGCGAACTTCCGGGGAGCTATCACAGCATCCTCGAATGTCTCAAACGCCTTTGCTTTGGATGCTGGCGCTGATGACGACATTATCACCTTCAATCCTGAGAACGGTGGAGGCAATGCGCTGGTACTCACGGGCAACGTAAGCGTGCTCGGCGGCACGGGGAGTGACTCGGTCTTCATAAACCGATTGAACAGTCGCTCCGGTAACTTCCTGATCGATGGAGGTGAAGGTGCGGATGCGGTGCGCGTGCAGACCACCGGGACGAACGACTACACCCTCACGGTGGACGATTCGGGTGCTGCAAACTCCGGCACGGACACGCTTACCATCGATGCCACGGGACAGAATGATGTCTTCCTCGTACGCGCCAACTTTGTTGCACATCTACACGGCACTCTCGCCGAAGTGCAGAACAACATCCGCACGGATCTCGAGCGGATTAACTACAACAGCTCCACCGATGGCTTACGCATTAACTCCTACGGTGGAGACGACTACTTCGCGCTCGATGATAACTCGACGCTCGCCACGATCGATGGTGGAGAGGGCGCAGACACCTTCCAGGTGGGGCAGTTGTTTGGTTCCGAGCGCGTTGCTCCAAATGTCGCGGCAGGAGATGAGATTGGTACCGTAGAGACGACCCGTGGCTTCATGAGTCGCGGTATTTCCTACGCCACCACAATCCTCGGCGGTACAGGCAATGACGTCTTCAATGTATTCAGCAATCAGGCGGAACTGTCGCTGTTTGGTGAGGATGGCAACGATGAGTTTGTTGTACGTGCATTCCTGCTGACTGGAAGCAGCGCCGGTTCGGCGGATGCTTCGACAGCGGAGAACAACTTTGTTGACGGTGGTGAAGGCGATGACCAGATCCGCTACAACATCAATGCGCCGGTGCTGATCAATGGAGGTGCAGGTATCGACAAGGTAGTGGTTCTCGGTACAGAGGCTGCCGATAACTTCGTCATCAGTAAGGACGGTGTGTTCGGAGCTGGTCTGCACATTAAGCTCAGCGCTACCGAGGAGTTGCTGGAGGTCGACGGATTGGAAGGTGACGATACATTCTTCATCCTGAGCACTCAGGCCGGTGTGGTGACACGAATCCTAGGTAGCCTCGGTAGCGATACGTTCAATGTCGCGGGGGACGTTACCAAGTCGATCATCAGCCAGGATGCCGCACAGTATCTGAACGGCGGGATCGGATCGCATGACCTTGGAAGCATTGCTGGACCGCTCATCCTCGAAGGAGGATCTTCCGGAGTTGAACGCACTTTGGTGGAAGGTATCACATTGCCGACTGAGAAGAGTGCTCCGTTGCCCAACGTCGTAGTCTCGGCGGATGAGGCGACGCTGGTTGATACGCTCAATGTCTTCAATGACCTGAGCAGCACCGATGATACCGGAACTCTGACTTCCACAAATCTCTCCGGTCTCAACATGAGTGGCGATCTGCCGCTCAATCAGGGTACGGATGAGCAGCCTTCATGGGTCACCTATGCTGGTGGCATTACCTATGGTGACTTCGAGACATTCAACCTGTTCCTTGGGCGTGGAGCGGATACGCTGACAATCAGCGGAACGCTGCAGACAACAGCTTTCTCGGGCGGCATCACTACAGTGCACGGTGGCGGTGGTTCCGACACGATCGTTGCAACCGGTGGAGGAGGAGCGAATTCGCTTCTGGTCCTGTACGGTGACACCTCACAGGATGGAAGTGCTTACAACGCCCCAAGCCAGGGCGCTTCGCCGCTCGCCCGTTCGTTCAACAATCCGGGCAACGATATCATCGATGCGCGCGCACTTACCGAGAGCGTTGTCATTTACGGAGGTGCTGGCAATGACACTATTTGGGGTGGTGCAGGCGATGACCACCTAGCAGGCGGTTCCGGCAATGACATAATCTTTGGTGGTGTCGGTAATGACCACGTGTACGGTGACTCCGGGTTCAACGTGAATGTTCTCACGGATGAACTCACAGTGGTCACCTCGAATGAAAGTACTGCGCTGACGAGCGACTCGCTCAGTGTTGGTGATGATCAGATCGACGCTGGAAATGGGGCCAATATCGTGCTGGGCGATCACGGAATCATCAGCCAGAGCGAAGGTACGAAGCGGATCAGTAACACCGGTAACATCACCCAGATCGTGACGGTACGATCTGATGAGGGTGGTAATGACACCATCACCACTGGCGCTGATGGCGACTTCGCTCTAGGCGGAGCTGGTTCCGATATCATCAACGTTGGC
>CBINJX010000167.1:0-8193 GCA_966251085.1 uncultured Verrucomicrobiales bacterium | reverse complement strand
GGCTCCCGTCCATGTGCTGATTGTCCCCAAGCGTGTGATTCCGCGCATCGCCGAGTCACAAGCCGGTGACGCGGAGCTGCTTGGAAAGATGCTCCAGGCGTCGCGAGAGGTTGCCGAGAAGCTCGGCGTGGTCGAGACCGGCTATCGGCTGGTGATCAATAACGGTCCCGATGCAGGCGAGACCGTTCCGCACCTGCACATTCATCTCCTGGCCGGTCGAGCTCTCGGTTGGCCTCCAGGATAGTGCTTCCTGTCGGAAGTATCTACATACGCACGCGAGTTCTCGCGTGGATGCCATACAGGGGGAACCCCCTATAGCGGCTCCATATTTACCCGATTATCTTGGTGAGCGAGCAGCAGTGCAAATGCACGGCTCTCGCTCAGTGCTATTGTCCTAAACCCCGGCAAATTTTGGACACTTTAACCATCATCCCACTCCTATCAGTCATAGCTGTTTACACAGCGCGCATTCTGGAACTCAAAGCCAAACGCGACACCATTCGTGGACAAATCCGCGAGAATCTCACCCTGAAGCTTTTCCTTCTCGTCGGCACTCTGGTGCTCATCGGGTCCGTCATTGAGCTTTTCGTCGCTCACCGGGACCTGAACTGGTTGGTTTTCGCCGCAGGATGGGCCTGTGCACTCGTTTCTTTCTGGGTACGCAGGCAAGCAATCATGGCACTTGGCCGCTTCTGGAGTCTTCACATAGAGATTCGCGACAGCCACGAGTTCGTCCATAGCGGACCATTTCGGTTCGTGCGTCACCCGGCCTACTTCTCGATGATTCTCGAGCTGGCTGCCCTGGCTCTTCTCTGCCAGGCGTGGATCACGCTCGTCATCACTCCGTTGCTTTTCGTGCCTGCCCTCTGGCTGCGAATTCGTCTCGAGGAAGCCGCTCTCGTGGAGAAGTTTGGTGAGAAGTACGTGGAATATCAGCGTACCACACCGGCTCTGATTCCAGCTCTCTGGCGTCTGACAAGATAAAGGAAGGACAACATGCCTGATCTCTCTGCCCGACGCCGGGTAGTCATCACTGGCCTGGGGGTGATCGCCCCCAATGGCGCAACACTGGACGAGTTCTGGAGTTCTACCCGTGATGGGCGAAGTGCCGCAGGACCGCTCACCCGCTTCGATTTCAAGGACTCGCCCGTCACAGCCGCTTGCGAGATCAAGAATTATGATCCGCTGAAATATCTGGACGCCAAATCCGCCCGGCGTCTGGATCGCTCACTCCAGTATGGATTGATTGCCGCGCAGCTTGCGGTGACGGATGCGAACCTGGACATCGCCCAGATTGATCCGGACCGCGTAGGCGTCGTTGAAGCGACTTCCGTCAGCAACAACGAAACCGCAGCCCGTGCTGAGGAATCCTGGATGCGGCGCGGATACAAGGGGATCAGCCTCTTTGCGATGGTAAATGGCTACTCCGGTGGCGGGAGCGGGGAAATTTCCCTCCATATCGGAGCACGCGGACATGCGATCACGCTCAGTACGGGAAGTGCTTCGGGGAACGATGTGATGGGGTACGCGCTCGGAATGCTGCAGAAAGATGAGGTCGATGTGATGGTGGCCGGCGGTGCGGAAGCGCCAATTGTCCCTTCCATCTGGGGCACATTTCTACAAGGCCGCGTGATGTCCCGCCTGACTGGCGAGCCAGCCACACTGATGCGGCCATTTGACGCAAGCCGAGCCGGCTTTCTCCTCGGGGAAGGCGCTGGTTTCGTGGTATTTGAGGAACTCGGCCATGCACTGTCGCGAGGCGCCAGGATCTATGCGGAGGTCATCGGCCACGGTCGCGCTTGTGAAGCCTATCATCCTGTCGCGCCGCACCCCGATGGTGTGGGCGTGTGCCAGGCTGTCAGCAAGGCTTTGCGCCATGCTCAGACCGATATCACCGAGATCGACTACATCAATGCGCACGGTACAGCTACCGAGGCCAATGACGCAGTGGAAAGTAAAGCGATCAAAAAGATCTTCGGCCGCGATGCCTATCGCATCGCGGTAAGCTCAACGAAGCCGATCACGGGACATCTCATGGCAGCGGCCGGAGCGGTAGAGACTGTCACTACTGCTCTCGCCATCTACCATCAGGTCATTCCGCCGACGATCAACCTGCGCACCCCGGCTCCGGATTGTGATCTCGACTTTGTTCCGAACCAGGCTCGCCCCTACCCTATTCGCACGGCGCTGAATTTATCCTGCGGTTTCGGTGGAAAAAACGCCTGCCTGGCGCTGCGACGGTACACAGGATGACCGCGCTGAGCTTAGCCCCGTTACTTGGTGCGCTCCTCAACGGCATTGTAGCCGTCCTGGTGCTCACGAGTGATCCGCGCTCACGAATCAACCGTACATTCTTCGCGTGGGGGCTAAGCATCACGATCTGGAATCTGGGTACCTTTGGGCTGTTCATCAGTCCCACAGACGACGTGGCCGGGACTTGGGCGAGGTTCATGCAGTTCGGCGTGATCTTCATCCCGGTCACGATGTTTCACCTGTCGCTCCTGCTGGCGGGAGTCCAGATGCGCCGCGTCGTCCTGGCACTCTACGGTGTCGCAACCGCTCTGGCCCTAAGTAATTGCGCCGGCGTCTTCATGAAGGGGGTGAGGCATGTCGGGTACGCCTACTACTCGATCGCCGGTCCCGGTTTCTGGATTTATACACTCACGTTTGGACAGACGATCGCATCGATCATCCTCCTGGTGAAGCGCCGTCGAGAGATGCATCCGGAGGCAGGCCGGCGGTTAAACGGGCTCATCATCGCCCAAGCGGTTCTGGTTGTTCTCGGCACAAACGACATTCTCCCGATTCTCGGGATTGATCGTTACCCTTTCACAAATGCAGTGATTTTCCCCTATGGAAGCATTGCTGCGATTTTCTACGGTGTGGTGGTAGGTTACAGCACGTTGCACCATCAACTCCTGAACGTGCACGTCACATTAGGACGCTCCGCAGCGCACCTGGTGCGTTTCGTCTTCCTTTTCGCAATCGGCATTACACTGCAGTTGATTGTCGCGGCACTCGCTCCCCAGAAGATCGGCACGTTTGAAATCTTCACATCCCTCGGCGTGCTTCTGGTCAGCACGCTCGCCGCATCGATGCTCTTCCCGCGCCTGCTCGGCACGCCATACGAACAGTTTGAGCGAAGGGTCCGCGGAGATCGCTTCGAATACCAGGATCAGGTGCGGAACTTCATTTTCCAGATGCCTGGCTACAAGGATCTGGGCGCGATGCTGGACGGCTTGCACACATTGCTCGCACGCACCTTCAAATTTCAAAGCTATCGGATTATTCTCCGCGGTGAGAGCAGCCGGTCTTTTGTGCTGACACGGTCTTACCCGGAAGAACCAGCACGCCCACTCCCTGATCTCGAGCCTGACTCCCCTGTTTTCCAATACTTCGCCTGGGGTAAGAACGAATACCTCGCTCTCACCAGGACCTACTCAGTCCTGAACACCTCACCGACGGAGCGGGAAGCCCGTGCGCAGCTTTCATCGTTCGGAGCTGAGTTCTGTTTTCCGCTAATCTGGCAAAACGAGCCCTTTGGTCTGCTTCTGGTCGGAAGGAAAGCGAATCGCGATCCGTTCACCGCGAACGATGTCAATCTGCTCGTCGGGCTCGCTCAGAAGATGAGTCTGGTGGCCAATCAACTGCGCCTTAAGACACAAATCCTGGAGGCTCAAGAACTGGATCTCCTGGGGCGCATCTCAAAGGGGATGGCCCATGATCTGAACAATCTTCTGACGCCTGTTTCCACCCTGCTTCAACTTGCTGGCGAGACAGGGATCTGCGACGCAGAACTCCTGCCGACCGCGCTCCGCAATGTCCGCACCATGCGCGCTTATATCAAAGAGTCGTTGTTTTTCTCCGAGCATCCGAAACCGGATCTGCGACGGGCACGTCTGGACGTGGTGATAGAGAACACGGTTGAGCTAGCCCGGAGCTCCCGCAAGAAAACGGTCGAGATCGTCGCGGAAACGCCCGGCGAAGTCGTGATCGAGATGAACGAAATCCTCATCCAGCGACTGCTTACGAACATTCTTTCCAATGCAATCGATGCGTCTGATGACGGAATGACGATCTGGGTAAAACTGGAACGGCTTCCCGCAGATGAAGATACCGGGGAATGGCTTCGCCTGCAGGTCATCGACCAGGGTGAAGGAATCAGCCCGGAGAATCTCGAACAGGTGCAGACTCCCTATTTCACCACAAAAAACCGGGGCGACGAAACGCGGGGCTTCGGACTTGGTCTGGCAATCTGCCGCAAGATCGTAGCGCTCCACGGCGGGCACCTCTCAATTGAAAGCCAGCTGCACAGAGGAACAAGGGTGCAGGTGGATTTACCTAGCACTCAGGCTCCGGTAATCCCGAAATCCTCACTCGAACTCACCCCCTAAACTGATCCCCATGCGTACGCTGCTCGTTATCACTCGCCAATCGTCACTCACCGCGGCAGTGGGCTCTGTGTTGGAGCCTGAAAAATATCAAATCATCGCAAAAGAGGAGGTCTCCGATGCGGAGTTTCTCCTGGCACGAGGTGCGATCGACGCCGCCATCCTCGATGTCGAACTCACTGACGCGCGCTCGCTCCGGGCCATTCAGGAGCTGAAGACGTTTGCCCCTGGCTGCCCAATCTTCATTTATACCGGGAGCAAGCAGTGGGAATGGGAAGAAGATGCTTATCTCGCTGGGGTCGAACATGTCCTGACGAAGCCGGTCCGAGGCAAACTGCTGATGGCACTGCTCTCGCGGCTGTTCCCAGAGCAGGACCTCAAGGCAAGCGGCATTCACGCCACAGCGACTCCCGAGCCGATCATGCCACGTTCGCAACAGCAGGAACCAATGAGAGCCCTGGAGGCGCTGAGGCGTTTCTCGAGCGTACTGGCTCACACGTTGGATTCCGCAGCGCTGCTCAAACAGTTCCTGCTTCAGCTGCGCGAAGTGATCGGCGTCAACCGTGCGATCGTTTTCCTCCGGCGCCCAGCCGGCACCATTTCGGAAACGCCACTCTCAGCCGAGGATCGCTGGCTGCGGACGGCCTGCTGCATCGGCCTCGACCAGAATGCGCTCGACCACTTCAAGCTCTCCCTCAGCGCAGGGATCGGAGGATATCTCCATCGCCAGGGGCGTATCCTGCGAGCAAACAGCCCTGAGGCACAGGGTAATCGCGAGATTTCCAAGGAGTTTCAACTGCTCGGAGCCCAAGTCGCGATCCCGATCGTGGACCGGAATTCGCTCCTCGGCGTAGCCGTTTTTGATGAGAGGCTCAGCGGTGAGCCATACAGCCATGAGGAATTGGCAATCATCTTCCACATGCTGGAGGAAGTCGCCCTCGCGATCCGCAACTCGTGGATGCATGGACAGACCCAGGCCAGCCAGGCAATGGTAGGTGATATCCTTGGCCAACTCGGCAGTGGCTGCATGGTGGTCGGAGCGAATCTCTCAGTGCTCCATGCCAACCGTTCCCTTGCGAATATGCTGGGCAAGCAAGGCAACTCGCGCGGTCAGCTGGAATTTGGGGATCTGCCCCAGCAGATCGGCAGCATGGTTTTCTCCGTCATCAAAACCGGCACGGCGACTCCGCCTTTCAAACATCAGTTTCCGCATTCGCCGGACAAGTGGTACCGCATTTCCATCCTGCCATTTGCTGCAAATGCGACGAATCATACCAATGCCGCGCTGCTGCTGGTGGACGACATCACCGAGCACGAGCGGGTGCAGAAGCTGGAGATCGAGACTTCCAATCTCCGCCTCATCAAGTCGATGGCGGAACATCTGGCGCATGAAATCGGGAATTCACTGGTCCCGATCGCCACTCATCAGCAGATGATAAAGGATTCGATCAACGACAGCGAGTTCCAGGAATCGCTCGCCAGTGCCTTGGGAGAAGGGGTGAAACGTATCTCCAGGCTGGCTAACCAGATGGTGTTTCTCGCACGTGAATCGAGCAACGACTCCACCGAGGCGGTGGCTGTGTCCGATCTCATCATGGAGGCATTCCAGGATGCGAATACTCAAAGTACGGGAGGCAAGCTGGCGAAGCTCTCTCTCAGCAAGGATATGACGCAACTTCGGATTGCAGGCGACCCGAAGGCGCTGAAACACGCCTTCTCGGAAATCCTGCTGAATGCGCTCCAGGCAAACCCGGAGAATCCGAACGTCGCCGTGAAACTGGAGAAAAATACCGCCGAGGAACCGATCCTCAAAGTCGAGGTGCGCGACTCCGGAAAAGGGTTCTCCCGCGAAGCGGCTCAACGCGCACCCGAGCCTTTCTTCTCGACGCGCAATGTCGGACTCGGACTTGGCCTGACGGTGACTCGCAGAATCATTGAAAATCACCGCGGCTCCCTTGAGATCCCCTCGGGAGAAGGCCCTGGCGTGGTTCGCGTTTCGCTACCGCTGAAATCGTAAAACTCCCGAGCCACCAAATGCATTACGCCCGGCGCATGGAGAATTACTCTCCTTAAATCGACTCACCATCCGATTTGCGACGGATAGGCACTTTTTTTGCTATACGCAACTACGCGACATCCGCCGATTTCCCCTGTTTTCGGCATTTCATCCAAAGTCGCGCGTTCAATAGCCTGCCCATTAATGCCTTTAAAATCCGCCGCCGCCGCCTCATCCCTTGCAGCCGCTCTCGTAGTTTTCCTTCCTGTTTCATCGCAAGCTCTCGGAATCCGCATTCTTGATCAGAATGCCGAGGCTACTGCGCGAGCGGATGCATTTGTCGCGACTGCGGACAATCCTTCAGCAGTTTACTACAACCCTGCAGGCATCACCCAGCTGGACGGTACACGCGTTGTCGTGGGCACGTATGGGATCCACTTCAACTCCCGGGTGGATCTCGACGTTGACGGGGATCCCTTCGATAACGAGTACAACCCGCAGGCGGTCCCACAGCTGTTTGCCACATGGCAGCCGCAAAATCTGCCTCTCACCTTTGGATTTGGGATCTATTCCCCGTTTGGCTTTGCGCTGAATTACGGGGACGACGTGCCCTTCCGCACCCTGGCGCACAAAGGTTCGATGGTCTTCCTGACTGCGAATCCCGTGGTGGCATGGAAGGTTACCGATTCATTCTCCGTAGCCGCCGGGCTTACGGTGAATTACGCCAAGGTGGAACTCGAGCAAGGCATCTTCGCCCCAGGAGACAAGTTCCGGGTGGAGGGCGATGATGTTGCATTGGGATTCAACTTGGGGTTACGCTGGCAACCGCACGAGAAGCACGCCTTCGGAGCCATGTACCGCAGCGCAACACGCATGGAATTCGTGGGACACACGGAGGTGCGCACGGATGATCTGACCGTGCCCTACGAGGCGTTTCCGGGATTTTTCGTTCCGGTAACGATCCCCGGCGTCAAGACGCGGGAATCGGTGCGGACGAACTTCGAATTCCCGCAAAGCATCACCGTTGGCTATTCCTTCCGTCCGACACCTGATTGGAACCTGGAGGCAAACGTCGATTGGACCGATTGGGATTCCCTTAACACCCTGACGTTGAAACAAAGACGCTCCGGGGAGGTTGCGCTTCCCTTTAATTGGGAGTCCAGTTTCATATATTCATTCGGTGCAACCCGCCGATTCGGCACCTACCACGTCAGTGCAGGGTACCTTTTCAGTGAAAACTCAGTTCCAAACGAGAGTTTCAACCCATCTGTCCCGGATTCAAACCGACATGTTTTCTCCGTTGGATTTGGACGAAAGTTCAATCGTTACACATGGGATATCGCATACCAATATGCCTACGGCCCAAGCCGACGTATTGACCAAGGAACGGCGGCCGATGGCACCTACCGTTTTGAAAGCCACGCCCTCTCACTCTCATTCGGATACCGGTTCTGACGCCCCCGCGGCAGCGGTAGCGCTAGAAAAGCCGAACCTGCTCATCGTGGACGATGAGGAGGGACCGAGACAGTCGCTTCGAATTGTCTTCAAGCAAGATTACACCGTCTTCCTGGCCTCGAATGGTCAGGAGGCGCTTGCGATCGCCCGCAAAATCCGGATCCACGTCGCGGTCTGTGATATCCTGATGGCAGGGATGTCGGGCGTGGACCTCTTGAGGGAACTGAAGGATCTGGATCCGAAAATCGAGGTGGTGATGCTCACTGCCTATGAAACGCTGGAAACTGCCCGTCAGGCGCTGCGTCTCGGGGCTAGCGATTATCTCAACAAGCCGTTCGACATCTCCAGCAT
>CBINJX010000166.1:0-8224 GCA_966251085.1 uncultured Verrucomicrobiales bacterium | reverse complement strand
GGTTGGAGTAGGCCATCACCCGGCCCGAGGTCTCCTCGATCGTGACCGGACCGCGGAATTCGATGTTGCCTCCAAACGGAAGAGGATCCGCTGTTTCGATGAACTTCGCACCAAGGTCGAGAGAATGGAACTGCCCCGCCGTGAACCGATCGACAGCGAAGTAGCCTGTACCAGTGAGAGCTTCCCCATCGCGACCGAGTACCGAGCGACCGATACCCAGCTTGCTATTGTTCGAGGCGATTGTATTGCCGCTCTGCTTGACGATCAGGTTGATGTCCGCGCTCGTGCGGTTGGCGCCTTCCGAATAAAAACGGCCGGAGAAGATCGAGAGAGAACCGCCGATGGCAGTCGGGCCACCTGCTTTACCGAGCAGCGTAGCATCGGAGAAAAGCATCTCCGATCCGTTCAGCTCGATCAAACCGCCGCTGCTATCCACCTGGGTGGGAATACTCCGGAGACTCCACGGCATGGAAACCACGCCACTTTGAAATGGAACGAGCGGTGAACCGAAGGCTCCCAGCACGGATGGATGCAGGTCGAGGACGGTGGAACTTCCGGAGACATCCATCACCGCGCCAGCGCGGGCCACGATGTTTCCTGACACCGAGATCGTGCCACCAGGAAGAACCATGCCCGTGCGCCGGCCGAAACCATCCGGAAACAGCACCGATGTTCCGGCGGTCGAGAGAGCCGCCTGCGCGCCGATGTAAACGGTGGCCTGCGCAGCCGTGGCATTGGTCGCCTGTGTGCCCCGGAGCGGGAACGAGTCCGCGCCACTGATGCTAATCGAACCACCCGGCGCCGTGACGGAGCCGAGCAGCGTGATCGTGTCTCCTCGGAAGGAGACGTTTGCGCCCGGATCGGTGACAATCTGTGCTCCCCGGCCCATCACGACATCACCACGCACCTCAAGAACTTCCACCGTGAAACGGTCGTCCGCACCCAAGGCGGCAAAGCTGAGGCTGACCGGTGCACGCTGTCCCTCGGGTTTTAGCATCCGGTGCAGGCGAAGCTCGTGAGAGCCGTCCTGATGCGGAATCGCCAACCAGCTTTCCGCGACGGGTTTGATCACAGTTCCCGGAGCGATGGTAATTCCCGGGATGTAAGTCTCAGGTTCGCCCGGTTCCTCGGCCTTCCCTGTTGGCGCACCGATCCCTTCGAGCGTGTAGCTGGTAAAACCACCCTGCGTAAAAAAGTCGGGCTGCAGGACCAGTGCACTCGCCGCACTCGGGACTCCGCCGATCTGGATCGGCCCCGCCTGGATCCTGAGCGAACCGCCGGTCGCTCCCGAGTAACCCATGAGCGTGGAGTTGAGCGACAACTCTCCGCCGATGACAGAACTGATAGACAGATCCCGGCCCGTTCGGATGGAGATGCTTCCACCGTTTCCGTAACTCACCTGGTTACGCGCGCTCACAGCGACTCCACCCGACACGTCGATGCTGCTGCCGAGAGCGAGATTTGCGCTGTAGGTGTCGATCGAAACGCTTCCGCCTGCGAGGACCAGCGGCTGGGTGAGCCGAGTCGGGCTCTCCCTGCGATCATCAATAATGAGCCCAGCCGTGTTCAGTGAGGCGCCGGGACCGAGCGTAAAATGACCACGGTCCGCATTAGGAGAAGGCGCTGCCGCCAGTGTCCCGCCCGGGTTCGTGATCGCAAGCTCAGCCGCCAGTGACGGTGAGATGTTGTAAGTCGAAAACTTCAATGCCCCACCCGGCGCGGAGATGTCACCGAGTACCTTCACGTTGGCGCCTGCCAGCGTGATGGAGCCCTGAGCAGGCGCGGCCAACGTGACGTTTGCAGGCACCACGATGTCGCCCTCCGTGTTCTCCACCAATAGCTGCCCGAATCCGGAATCCGAGAGCAGAGACGGTGACAGGAATACCTTTGCGACACGATCCGATTGAAGAGCTCCCGGAGTATCCCCGACGAAATGGAATGGCTCGACCGGAGTTTGAGCCGCATTGTTCGAAAAGACGACCTTCGGCGGTGTCGGTGAGAACGGCAGGAAACGGATATCTGAGGCGGTCACCGTAAACGTCTTCTCCGCCGCAAAGGAGATCGAGAGGCTGCTGTGTGCCGCAGGCAGACCACGTTCACGCGGGCCCCGCACCGTTTCGCCGAGCAGTTCGCCATCGAGCGCCATGCTCGGGGCGGTCAGCGCGAGTTTTCCGCCGGGCGCGCCTTGGATGTATTCGGGCTCATAACGTTCCCCCGTCATAAACGGAGAGGTGTACGTCTTTGTGATGCCCCACTTCGCGGAGGTCTCGGTAAACTTGCCAGTATAGATACCGTCGTAGATCTGCCCCGGCCGCGCATCCGCGATATCGACCAGCCGGCCATCCTGCAGCAGGCGGGTGGTTTTCACCATTCCCGCCTCATGGCGGAAATAACCGCCCGAGACGTCGATCGTGGCGCCTTCGCGAATTACGATAGAGCCACCTGCCTGCAGGGTCACATTTCCTCCCGCGGCGGTGAGTTGCGCCGCGTTTCTTTCAATCAGGCCCGCGAGGCCAGTTACATCACCGAGCGGGGTTCCCATCCAGTAACGCCCGTTCTGTACTCCGGTACGCCGGATATCCACCGTAAGCGGTACCGCACGCAGGATTCCCGCACGTTGCAGCGGGGAGTCGGCAAGCTCAGAGCCGCGGAACTCGACATTGAGAATGCTGTGGGCCAGAGGCACAAAGACATCCGTGCTTCCCGCCACATCGATGAGTGCGGAGGGATCGAGATAAATCTGGCCGCCGTTGAACAGGAACTTCTGGTTCGGTCCGGAGTAGTAATTCTGGAGGCCGGTCTCGGGCTGCCCCTCGGCGTTGAAAGTTGTCCGGTTGCCATCGGTATCCTTGTATGGCCACATCCCGGCGCGAATGGTCACATCGCCACTCGGCGCCTGCAGCATTGCATCGGGCCGGAAGTGGATGGCGCGCCCTTCGACATTTACCTGCGAGTTCTGCGGGAGCGACATTCCGGGAACCGTCCGGTCACTTCCGTAGTCCGGAAGAATGCGGGTCACACTCCCCTCGCCAAACGTCACCAATCCGGTGTGCTGGAAAAGGAACGGCGGTCCGCCAGCGCCGGCTGCGGTGTTGTCGAAGTTCGGATTCGCCACCGCACCATAGCTCGCACGGATATCGATGCGGCCGTTCAGGTTCACCGACGTGGAACTCTCGATGACGCCGAGTTGCTGCACGCTGCGACCGATCAGCGAAGCGCTTCCGGTCAACGCCTCGATGATTCCGCTGTTCGTGACCTTCCCCTGTTTTTCACCCACAGCCCCCACCCACACATCGAGACCACGCAGACTTGGGTCGGAGCTTGCATGCGGCGCAACCGCGACCTGCTGGCCTGCGGCCAGGATCGTCTGACCGGCTGGGGTCGAGATGGTTCCTGCATTCGTAACATTCGAACCGACGAGCATCACTCGACCGCCGTTTCCATCCCCGCTCACCGGGCTGCTGAGAACGGCTCCCGGTTTCACCACCACATTGCCGGTCTTCACCGCCACCGGAGTGTAGGCAACAGTGACCGATGTGCCGTTGATCTTCGCCAGGCCGGCCTCGGTGAACGTCACCGTTACCTTCTTCGTGGCGGCATCGACCGCAAGGCTGTAGTCCGTTCCAGAGACGAGTTTTGCCTTGCTGCCATCGGCCGTGTTGAAGGTGAACTCCGGGGCCCGAAGAGGACTCGGATTATCCCCTGAGCTGAGTGCCACCGTCTGGGCGAGCGTGTACGTCGGAGATTCACTCCCCACCGTAAATGGCCGATCGGAGATGAGGGGGTAAAAGGCCGGTGTTCCATCCGCCCCACCGGGCACCGGCAGCGCGGAAAAGAGGAACTGCGCGTCGCGGTTGTTCAGCAGGCCCTGCCGGATGAGGTTATCATTGATCGGCAGCGACGACGCGACCAGGCCGCGGGTGTTGATCTGGCTCGAGCCGCCGAAAATGATGCCGTTGGTGTTGATGATATACACCTGTCCCGGCGCCTCGATAGAACCGAGGATCTGCGAGGGACGACCAGATGGATCATTCACCTTGTTGAAGGCAATCCACTTGCTGGCATTAGCTTTCCCGGCGCTCTGGTCGAAGCGCAACGTCGTCTCCTTGCCGACGTTGAACGTCTCCCAGTTCAGGATCGCGGTGGAATTGGTCTGCTTGACAGTAACCGTCGTGTGCCCGTTGGAAACTGTCTGCTTCGGCAGCTTCGCCCCCTGCCACAGGTTTGCGTTCTCCCCTGCGGTGGGATTCTTGAGATCAACCGGAACGCCGGGTGCCACCTTGAGTCCACCCACGGCCAATCCATTCGGGACATACGGCAGACGCTTCCCTGCTTTGTTGGGATTCCATGCGGCCCGGTTCTGTCCGGCAATCGCCGCCGCGCGTGCGGCCTTCTGCATCGCCTGCATAGCCTGCACCTGTTGCGTAGTGCGGGCGAGGCGGTTCTGCGCCTGCGCGCGTGCTTGAATACTCGGCGGAACATTGACGTTTCCGCGAGGCGCTCCTTGTGGAGCACCACTACCCGCTTTGCCACCGCGGAGAATATCACGCGCCTCAGCGGATGGATTCGCTCCGAAGGCAATTAAGGCACCGAATACTGCAGAGAGTGCTATGCTGAGCGCATTGGAAGGCGAGGCGCCGATGACTGGAAAGTCCGATCCGGGGAGAAGGGAAGAGTCGGGCTTGGGCATGCGTTGGGCGAGTCAGGGTTCCGGTAAAAGCGGTACGGTCGCGGTGCGTTCCGTATCCCGGAGCGCCCGCCAAGGTTGCAAAGCCACGCCCCACATCAATCTTCCCACTGTTACAAGTTCATGACGTTGCCAGTGGGCTACTGATGCGGGCTCTCTTTTCAGATCTTTGCCATGCAGTTTCACTGCACGAACCATCCTGCTGATCTTTACTGCTGCGCCTCCTCCGGCTGAGACTTGATGCGCTGGTCGGCGAGCTTGTCTTTGTAGTCCTGCACGAGGTTCTGAAGCTTCACCCGGGTGGTTCCGACAAACGGTTCACGGGCAGTCAGGGCGGTACCGAGGCCGAACTTTTTGTAGCGATCCAGGATCTCGTTCCCGATCTTGAACATCTCGAGATTCTTCCGCTTCTGGTCGGCAACGATGCGCTCCAGCTCGATCTTGTTGGCAGCCAGAGCGCTGCGTTCCGCTTCTTTCTTCTGCGCAACCTCGGTTACTTCGGCGTGAGCCTTTTTCCATTTCTCCAGGATCTCGTTAAGCTGTGCGATCTCCTTTGACTGGTTGGAAACCTTCGTCTCCAGTTCGGCGATTGTTTTGTCCGCCGCCGCTTTCTCGGCCGCGCTCTGTTTCGTCAGCGTTTCCACCTGCTCGGTGAGAGTTGCCTTCTCGCTTTCGAGCTGCGTCTTTGCTGCGTTCAACGTATCGCGTTCACCCTGGATCGTGCGTAGCTGTAGCAAAGTGTTACGCAGCTGCTCGCGCATCTTCAGCTCCGCTTGGCTGGGTTGGTCCGCTGCCTGAAGCGTGCCAGTGAGCATCAACACAAGCGCGCCGACGACGAGTCGGGGGATGGAATATCGGAACATGGTTTAGAATTTGCCGTTGATGTCGAATTGAATGATGTCCTGCTCGTAGCGGGGGCCGGAGACCTCGCTGGCGCTCATCCAGCGCAGGCCGACGGCAACGTTCTCTCCGAGGGCCACAGCGCCGTAGAGTGAGAAGCCCTTGAGGTTGGTGCCACCGCCACCGAAGTCGGAGTCCGCGAATCCATCCACCACAGCGTCAGACTCGACGTAGCGATAGTTTGCGCCAACGGTCCAATCCCATCGTTTCAGCAACGCCGGCTTGCCCACCTGTAGGTTGACGATCCATGCGGTGTCACCACCATCGAAGCCACCGATTGCGCCGGTGACATCATCGTCAGGGCCGCGATTGTTCACTGCAATCCGGTCGATGTCGCCGTGATTGAACGCAAGGTTCTTCACGAACTCACCCGAGAGCGAGACCTGCACCGGCTCCCAGCCGTTGTAGTCGAGTCTGCCCGTAAGCGCGAGTTCGCGGAAAGGAGTCGCGAGACCGAAGTACTGATACTGCATGGTCGTCCCGAAGTTGTTCAGCTCGTTCGGGATGATGTTGCGCAGCGGACGGTACGTATTCCCCTTCTGAGCGAATGAGGGACGGGTGTTGTCCGTGTTGCCGGCGTCATTCGGTGTGAGCGGCACGTAGGGGTCAGAGAGCCGGCCTTCGATATTGTCAAAGTGGTAGTACGCAGCAGCCAGCTTGAGGTTCCAATCCTTGTTGATCTTCCAGTCGACACCGAGCTGTCCCGCATACAGGTACTTGTCGTCGCTCTCGAATTTATCCGGACGATTGGTAGAGAAGTTATAGTCGGTGTTGAAAACGACAAAGGCGCCCAGATTCAGGAAAGGAGTAATGCCCGGGAGCACCTCATAGCGGGCCTGCAGCGCGGCACCATCGAAGCCGAGATCTTCGTCCCAGATGATTTCGCTGGAGAAGAACGGGTTGTCGAAGCGGCCGACCGCCAGCGACAGCATCTTGTTGAGTGTGCCCGTTTCGTATTTGAGGAACGCGCGGTCGAGCCAGAGGGCGTACTTGCTGAAGTTTCCACCCTGTCCCTGATTCGCGAGACCGAAGCTCTGGTTGGTGGACACCGGGGAATTGTTCTCTCCGGTGGCAATCCGCAAGCCGGCGGTGAATCCGTCGAGAAGGTTCATCTCGGCACCCAGACGGGCGCGCAGGCGGAACCGGTGGCGATCCTGATCCACATTGATCATCGGCGCGAATTCAAGACCGGTAATGTCGTATGGAGCGCCAGTGTTGATCGCGTTGAAGTTCGGGAAGGAGCCGGTGTTGTCGTTGCCTTCCGGGAAGAAAATTCCCTCGTAGCGCACACGGACGTCGCCGAAGAGGCGGATGCGGCCCACCCACTCGGGAACGAGTTCACCCACGCCCCAGTTGTCAGCACGCGCCTCCTCCAGGACATCCTGCTTGATCTCGTCGCGAATCTGCTCGCGGACGGTCTCGGGAATGTAGGTGATCCGCATGTCGTCCGGTCCCGGCGCGGGGAACTCCATGGAGGGCGCCATCTGCGCTGCAGTCGCCTGGGCAGCGGCGACCGCCTGCTGCACCGCAGTCTGAACGGCGGCCTCCTGTGCCGCAGCCGCCTGTGCACGAGCCTCTGCGGCATCCTGCTCGGCCATACGCATCAGGTCTGCGGAATCTTCTTTGGTAAGAACACCGCGTTCCACGAGGCGATTGATCAGGTTGACCGTGACGTTCTCGGAAGGTGTCGGCTGCGGAGCGGGCGCCTCAGTTGAGGGCGTTTCGCTGAGAACAATCTCTGGGCTCGGCTCCACGGGAGGTGGTGCCATCTGCGGCGTATCCGCCGCCGCAATGAGAATGTTGGTCCGTGGAAGTTCGCTGGGAACGCTGCGCGCCGGCAACTCCGAGGCGGGCAACGGCTGTCCGGCAAATGCAGCTGATGCGCACCAGGATGATGCCAGGATCAGCGGGGTAAGCTTTCTTTTGCGAGGATGTTTATCGCGGGACATGGGGTGTCTGAAAAGACGTGGATGGATGGGCGCTTCAGGTGGTGGCATGAGCGCCGGAAAGTGTGGGTGGCTTATCGGGGCCGCCGTGCGGTGAACTTGACGACGATTGGCATCTTGGCTTCCGGTGGCGGTGGCTCTGGGAAGCGGATTTTGGAGAGGACGTCGCGCTCGATGATGGCATCCAGGGCGGGATCACCGGTCGAAGCCCCGAGCTTTACCCGGGTGACCCGGCCGGTGCCGTCGCACCAAATCCGGACGTTCTCTATGCGGAAGGCGGCACTGCGGGTTTTCGGATGGTTGCGAAGGGCATCCTGGATCGAAGAGGTCACCTTGCGCTGGAATTGTCCGAGTGCCGTCGTTCCGCTGCCGCCTCTGCGGCCGGAGCCGGTTCCCCACCCGCCGCCGCCGCCTTTTCCATATGCGAGACCGAAGCCATCCGGCCCCCCGTCACCCTTGATACCGGTGCCAAGTGGCGGCGGTTCATCGGGAGTTTTGGCGGGCTCGGGTTCCGGCTTTTCTTCCGGCTCGTCCGGCGGCGCCTCCATCATCTTGTCCTCCTGCTTGGGAGGCTCCTGCATTTTCGGAGGCTCTTTCTTCGGAGGAGGTGGCGGTGGTGGCGGTGGTGGAGGCGGAGGGATAATCTCGATGACCGGCATCCGCTCCCGCTTGGCTTCGGGCTTTTTGGAAC
>CBINJX010000165.1:0-8225 GCA_966251085.1 uncultured Verrucomicrobiales bacterium | reverse complement strand
CGAAACAGGAGAAAAAGAACGTTCTGCTCAACTTTACCGGCTCCGACTGGTGCGGCTGGTGCATCAAGCTGAAGAAAGATGTGTTCTCGCAGCCGGAGTTCAAGCAATGGGCGGAGAAGAATCTCGAGTTGGTTGAGTTGGACTTCCCTCAGGGTAAGCAGTTATCCGAGGCAACCCGGAAGCAGAATGAAAAGCTGAAGGATGAGTACAAGGTCCAGGGGTTCCCGACGCTGGTGGTGTTAAGCCCCGAGGGGAAGAAACTCGGCGAGATCGTCGGCTATGTGCAGGGCGGACCGAAGGCATTTATCTCCAAGGTTGAGGAGATGACCAAGAAGTAAGCGGAAACGCCGAAGCAGGTTTCCAAAAAAAGGGCGACACCGGGAGGTGTCGCCCTTTTTAGCGTAGGTAATGGGTGTTTTAGCGAACGTGGATCAATAGCTTTTTGCGAAGATCACGCGCTTCGCGCTAGGCTCCCCGGTGATCACGCACTTCCCGGGTTCACCCTCCCCGAACGGGATGCAGCGGATCGTGACCTTCAGGTCGTTCTTTATCTGCTCTTCGACCTCCGGTGATCCGTTCCAGTGAGCCAGGGCGAAGCCGCCGTGGATTTCCTTGGAGCCTTCCTTTGCCGTAAAGAATTTATAGAACTCTTCCTTTGTATCGATCTTCACTGTGTGTTGATCGCGGTAGGCAGTGGCGCGGGCGAGAAGGGTGTCTTGGATGCCCTGCAAGATCTCGGCAATCCGTCCGACGAGTTCTCCTGTCTGAAGGAATTCCTTCTCCTTCGGACCACGATCGCGGCGGGCGACCGCGACGGTGCCCTTCTCGAGATCGCGAGGTCCGATCTCCACGCGAACCGGCACGCCCTTCTTGATCCATTCCCAGCTCTTGGTGCCGCCACCGATATCACGGGCATCCACCTCTACTCGCACGGGTTCACCATGATAGAGAGTCGAGCGGAGCTGTGCGGCGAGATTGTTCACTGCTTCGAGCACAGCGGCGCGTGTCTCCTCTTTGGGAGTGACAGGGATGATCACGACGTGAGCAGGGGCAATGCGCGGTGGGATAATTACACCATCATCATCGCCGTGGGCCATGATCACCGTGCCGATCAGGCGGGTGCTCACACCCCAACTGGTAGTGTAGGCGTATTCCTGCGTGTTGTTACGGGAGACGAACTGGATACCGCTCGCCTTTGCGAAGTTCTGTCCGAGAAAATGCGAGGTGCCAGCCTGGATGGCTTTGCGATCTTGCACCATCGCCTCGATACAGAGCGTCTGGACTGCACCGGGGAAACGCTCGCTGGCGCTTTTCTCACCCGTGAAAACCGGAAGAGCCAGGTAATCGCGCGCGAAGGTCTCGTAAACGCCGAGCATCTTATTCGTTTCCTCGATCGCTTCGGCTTCGGTCTCGTGGGCGGTGTGGCCCTCCTGCCAGAGGAATTCCGCAGTGCGCAGGAAGACACGGGGACGCATTTCCCAGCGAACAACGTTCGCCCACTGGTTGATGAGGATCGGGAGATCGCGATAGCTCTGGACCCACTTGGCGTAGGTTGCGCCGATGATCGTTTCAGAAGTCGGACGGACGACCAGCGGTTCGGTCAGTTCTGCGGCGGGAGCGGGGCGAAGTCCGCCGCCGGGGGCGGCCTCGAGCCGATGGTGAGTGACCACCGCGCATTCCTTGGCAAATCCCTCCACGTGCTCCGCCTCCTTTGCGAGATAGGAGAGGGGGATGAAAAGTGGGAAATACGCATTCTTGTGTCCCGTGGCCTTGAACATACCGTCGAGAACACGCTGCATGTTTTCCCAGAGCCCGTAGCCCCACGGCTTGATCACCATGCAGCCGCGGACATCTGAGTTTTCGGCGAGGTCGGCGGCGCGGACGACTTGTTGATACCACTCAGGGAAATCCTGGTCGCGGCGCGGTGTGATAGCGGTTTGGGGTTGGCTCATGGCTGAAAAAAGGTTGCGAACTTAGACGCGTGATTGATCGGCGACAAGGTGAGAGGTGGCGGAGAAGGGGAGTACTCCGGAGTCAACGTACTCGGAAGTCAGCGCTGATCCGCCGAAGAACCTGCTGAGCACGGACTTCTGGGAACCGAGTACACATTCCATCGGGACTCCCATCTTGCACCGGGGGCAATGCCCAATACTGTTTTACATATGAAGTGGCTCCTACTGCCTGTATTGACACTCTGCATTGGACTTTCCGCCTGTACGCAGGAAACCCAGAACCGATTCAATCGCGGCATGCAGAACTGGACTGGAGTCAATGGTGTTCTGGAGGTGTATGCAGGAGACAAACTGGTCCGTCGCTTCCTCGAGATCGATAAGCTGACCACCGCGGCAGCGACTGAGGGAGGCACGGAATTCCGGCCCTATCGCTATGGGTACGGTATTCTCGATCAGAATTTGAATGGAGTGAAAGATCCGGGAGAAAAACGGGTCTATTTCGAGTTTAGCGACTACGCGACGAATTACGTCTTCTTCGGGAGTCCAAATTAGAGCGGGCGGAAGAATCAGTGGATTGATTCTTCTGGTCCGACCTGCGCAATCGTCGGCCTTGGTTTCCCCGCCCAGATCTCAAAGAGACATCGGTGAGGGAATCGCATCATTCATCGTTCCTGTGGTTCCCAGAAAGGAAACGATGAACGCTAGATGCGCTTGAGTTGCGAAGGATGAGGTGAAATGAGCCGATGAATGGCGACAGGACTTCTGTCCGGGAAATGTATCAAGCTCGGGCGGATGTGATCTGATTCCTGATTGACCGAACGGCGGCTTGCAGCACCGACGCTATCCGAACGCGCTCCCCGTCGTCGGGGTTTCTCAACCAGTAACTCCCGTTTGCGAGATGAATCAGGTGTACCTCGCTCTTTCCACGGTCCTTCTGTGGAGCATCGTTCTGGGCCTCATTCGCATCCTTCGAGGGCCGGCCCCTGCGGACCGGATGCTTGCCATCCAGCTCTTTGGTACGACGGGTGTCGGGATTCTTCTCCTGATGAGTGAGGCGTTTGGGCTGCCTACTCTGCGGAATGTAGCGCTCGTCTTCGTGCTTCTGGCGGTACTTGCGATGCTGGCATTTACCAGGAGGAGGATCGGCTGAATGAGTGCTGTGTCCATCATCGCTCTCGTGCTCTGTGGGATCGGAGCATTTTTCTTTCTGGCCGGTACTGTGGGACTTCTCCGCTTCCCGGATACCTGGAGCCGCCTTCATGCTCTTACCAAGGCCGATAACCTCGGTCTCGGGTTTATCGTGCTCGGACTGGCGGTGGAATCTGATTCTGTGGCGGAGGCTCTGAAGCTGGGGATGATCTGGATTCTGGCACTCCTGGCCAGTTCGACTGCGTGTTACCTCGTGGGCGGATACGTTTTGCGAGAAGGGCCGCGGGACCTGAATCAATCTGGAGACAACGATGGACCCGGGTGAATGGCTCTTCGATGGAACTCTGGTGCTGGCACTGTTGGGGCTGGCCGTACGCATTCTCCGCGTCAGCGATTTGTTCCAAGCAGTGGTTCTGTTCATTACATGGGGGCTGTTGCTTGCCCTTGCCTGGGCGCGGCTCCATGCGCCGGACATCAGCCTCGCGGAGGCAGCGGTGGGGGCGGGGATTACCGGCGTCCTGCTGCTTGATACACTCCGTCAAATCGCCGGGCCCAAGTATCATGTACCTGCCCGGCCGCTGAGATGGCTGGGAGCCGTGCAACTGCTGCTCAGCTTGATCCTAGTGATCGGTGTGACGGAATTTGCGGATCACCCGCGCGGTTTGACTGGCGCCGTGGCAACCCGATTGGGGGAAAGCGGTGTGATCCATCCCGTAACAGCAGTGCTGCTGAATTTCCGTGCATACGACACTTGGCTGGACTTGGGAGTGCTCGTGCTCGCGGTAATCGGCGCTTCGACCCTGAGTGGTGAGCCAGGACGCAGGGACGTGCGGCCACATCAGAGCGGCCAGATCTGGGTAGTCGGCTGGCTGGTAAGAATCATCGTTCCTCTGATGGTGCTCGCTGCCGGATATCTACTTTGGCTCGGGAAGTATGCAGCTGGTGGAGCGTTCCAAGCTGGAGTGGTTCTTGGGGCGGCTGGGGTGCTGCTACATTTGAGCAGGGCGGATGTATTTGATCGCATCAATGCTGGACAATGGCGCGTTCTGTTTCTGGCGGGATTTGCTGCCTTTGCTCTCGTGGGGGCGGTTACACTCCTCATCGGGCGTGCATTGCTGGAATATCCTCCGGCTCTGGCGGGCTCGGTGATCCTGGGGCTGGAAGCAATCGCTGCCGTCTCGATCGGGGCAACGCTGGTCGGCCTCTTCCGTTCGATCTAACCCTCATCGAATGAGTCATGACTCCCACTCGGCTCTACTCCGCGACGGGTGTTGTGCTTTTTTGCATCGGGCTACTAGGGGTGACCGGTGGACGTCATCTGGTGCGGCGCATCATGGCACTGAATATCATGGGAGGGGGAGTGTTCCTCCTTCTGATCAGTGTGGCCCGGCGTGACGCGGAGCAATGGCCCGACCCGGTGCCGCATGCCCTCGTGCTGACCGGTATCGTGGTGGCGGTCAGCGCGAGCGCTCTCGCCTTGGCAATCGCGCGAAAGATCACGGCGCTCACGGGGAAAACCGACTTGGATGAATCTCCGAAAGAATGAGCGCATGATCCTCCCCCTTCTTGTCCTCATCCCGATATCATGGGGTATCGTCGCCTATGCTCTGCCGACGAAGTGGCGATGGATTGCCGGGGTGGGAAATGCCATCTCGATGCCTTGGGCGGTAGTCGCTCTGCTGAATGACCTCTCCGCTCGTGAAGCGCGGCGACATGTGGTGGGGGGATGGCCCTCGCCGCTCGGTATCACACTGGTCGCTGATGGCCTCAGCGCGACGATGCTGGTACTGACGACCGCCGTTGGAGTGCCGATCTCGTTGTTTGCAGTCACGTATCTGCAAAGAAAGACGGGACTATCGCTCTTCTGGCCGCTTTGGCTTCTCCTGTGGAGTGGGTTGAATGCGGTGTTTCTGTCCGGAGATCTCTTCAATATCTACGTCGGCCTCGAGGTGATCGGGCTTTCTGCGGTAGCTCTCGCAGCGCTCTCGGCGGAAGCAAAGGCACTGATCGCTAGCATGCGGTATCTGCTCGCGGCAATGGTCGGCTCGCTTGCCTACCTCATGGGCGTGGCTCTTCTTTATGCGGAGCAGGGTACGCTGGATCTGTATCAAGCTGGGGCTCAGCTGGGGCCGACGACTACATCCACAGCGGCCTGTGCGCTGATGATGACGGGACTGTTCCTGAAGACGGCGCTGTTTCCGCTTCATTTCTGGCTTCCCCCGGCGCACGGAGCGGCGATCTCGCCGGTGAGTGCGATTCTTTCGGGGCTAGTGGTGAAGGCATCATTTTACGTAGCGCTGCGGCTCTGGGTTTCGACCTTTGGTTCTGTCGCCGGGTTCGCTGCCGCCCAGATGATCGGTGTCATGGGAGCTGCGGCGATCTTGTGGGGCTCTTTTCAAGCCGTACGCCAGCGCAAGCTCAAACCTCTGGTCGCTCATTCGACGGTGAGCCAGATCGGTTATCTTTTCCTGCTCTTTCCCCTGATCTCCGCGCCCCTCGGCAATGGCAGTTCGGTAGATTGGCTGCAGGGAGCCTGGAGCGGTGGCATCTATCAGGTAATCGCACACGCCCTTGCCAAGAGTGCGCTCTTTCTCGCGGCGGGAATCATCCTGCTCGCCATAGGCGACGATCACCTCGTCAACCTGGGCGATGTTGCAGCCCGGATGCCGCTGACCACTTTTGCCATCGCGCTATCAGGGGTCAGTCTCATCGGGCTCCCCCCAACAGGCGGTTTCGTCTCGAAGTGGCTGATTCTAAAGGCCGTAATTGGTAGCGGACAATGGTGGTGGGCGCCGGTGATTGTGCTCGGTGGATTGCTCACCGCGGGCTATGTCTTCAACCTGCTCCGTTACACCTTCAAACCGCGAACAGCGGATCTGCCCGAACTGCGACGGGTACCCTGGTCGCTGGAGCTGAACGCCTTCGCGCTCGCACTCGGTGCATTGATCGCAGGCATATTCGCTCAATATCCGCTCGATCTTTTGCAGGTGGGAACACCGTTCGCTCACAAGCTCCTGCAGGAGGAGGTGATGATGCAGTGAATCTCGAGATCTGGGCTCCGGTTCTTGTCGTGGCGACATCGGCCCTCACTGGTGTCCTGATCTTCGGTATGCATGAGCAGCGGTATGCATGGCGGGTCGCCTTGAACATGGCGGGCGCCACGATCAAGCTGCTGCTCGTGGCGTGGATTGCGTGGGAAACGCTGGAGAAAGGAGCACGTTTTGAAGCGCGGCTCCCTCTGGCACTTGGGTTTGATCTCCTGCTGCGGGTGGATCTGCTCTCCCTGCTGTTCCTCTCCCTTTCGACCGTGTTGTGGTTCGTTACCACCATCTACGCGATCGGATATCTCGAGGAAGGGGCGCATCGCAGCCGCTTCTTCGGTTTCTTCTCCCTCTGCGTCACTGCGAGTACCGGGATCGCCCTTGCTGGAAACCTGATCACGTTCTTCGTCTTCTATGAGTTTCTGACGCTTGCTACGTATCCGCTCGTGGTGCATCGCGGCACGGAGGAGGCGCTCCGGGGTGGGCGCACGTATCTCTGGTACACGCTCACGGGGGGCACGGTGCTATTTGTGGCGGTGGTGTGGCTCCATGTATTGACCGGGCCCGTGGAATTCCAGAGTGCGGGAATCCTGGCGCCTTTGGAACCGGAGTTTCATCGCTCTCTGACCGCTATTTTCGTGCTGCTGATGGCCGGGCTCGGCGTCAAGGCGGCTCTGGTTCCCCTGCATGGATGGCTGCCAGTAGCCATGGTGGCCCCGGCTCCGGTCAGCGCGCTGCTGCATGCTGTGGCTGTGGTGAAGGCGGGAGCGTTTGGAATCGTCCGGGTTGTTTACGACGTTTACGGAGTTGTGTTTGCCGAAGAGCTGGGCGTGCTGCGGCCTCTGGCGATTGTGGCCGCGATTACGATCATTTACGGTTCTCTACGTGCTCTAGTGCAGGACGACCTGAAGAAGCGGCTCGCATATTCCACAGTGAGCCAGCTCTCCTATATCACTCTCGGTGTCGCGACCTTGGGGCCGGTCGGTACGATCGGGAGCCTGGTGCATCTGATCCATCAGGGAATCATGAAGATCACGCTCTTTTTCTGCGCTGGAAACATCGCGGAGACGATCGGTCTTCACAAGGTCAGTGAGCTAAACGGGATCGGACGCCGGATGCCGCTCACGATGGCGGCGTTTACGGTTGCCGCACTTGGCATGATAGGGCTCCCGCCAATCGCAGGGTTCATATCCAAATGGTTTTTGGCCTTGGGCGGGCTCGAGGCGGGGCAGGTCTGGGTGGTGCCGGTGTTGCTCGTGAGCAGTCTGCTCAATGCCGCGTACTTCCTGCCGATCCTGCACGCGGCATGGTTCAAGGAGCCGGAAATTGAATGGTCGGATCACCAGTTATCGCATCATCTGGAGACAAGATGGACGCTGCTTTTGCCGCCGATCATTACCGCTATTCTCTCCTTGATCGCGGGACTCGCAGCTTCCTGGGAGTTTAGTCCGCTTGGGCTGGTGCGGCGGATCGCAGCTCAGATGTACCAAGATCCGCTATGATCTGGGCGATCCTCCTACCGCTATTAATCGCCGTGCTGCCGTATCGGCGATGGCTGACTCCGCTTGCACCACTCCCGGCACTGTGGATCGCCGTTACGGCTCCGGAGAATCTCACGGTGAAGATCCCGTGGCTGATTCTGGGGGTGGAGCTGGGTTTTGGTGAGGCCTCACGGGTTTTTCTCCTGTTTACAGCAGCCCTATGGACTGTCGCTGCCTGGTTTGCCGTTGGTTACGTCCATGAACGGGCGGAGCGATTTCACTGCTTCTTCCTTGTGACGATGGCCGGGAATCTCGGTCTGCTCATCGCACGCGATGTGCCGCTTTTTTATACCTGTTTCGCCGTCATGACCTTTGCCGCATACGGATTGGTCATTCATACGGGGACGGAATCTGCACTTCGGGCCGGTCGGGTTTATTTAATCATGGCAGTGCTGGGAGAGGCGCTCCTGCTCGGGGGATTGTTTCTGGCCGTGTGGGCAGCCGAAAGTATTCATCTGGCGGACATCCCCGCAGCCGTGGCGGGCTCCGGTTGTTGTGACCTGATCGTGGCGCTGCTCTGGTCCGGGTTTGGCGTAAAGGCG
>CBINJX010000164.1:0-8244 GCA_966251085.1 uncultured Verrucomicrobiales bacterium | reverse complement strand
CAGAATGATCTCTGCTAGCTGTCGATACTTCTCCACGTCGAGAATCACGTGCGCTTCGATGATCCGGGGATAATCGAGGTGCAGATGCCCGATTTTGCTTTCCGCGTAGCTGCGGAGCGCTTCCGTGACATGGACGTGCCGACCGGTGATACGGATGGGTACGTTGACGTTGGCGACTTGCATGGCTTTTTGGTTTCGGTTTCTCGGTTGTGAGCGCCGGCCCGGGAGCCAGCACCCGGGTTGTTGTGGGGGTTACATTTGGAAGCCCTCTCCCAAATAGACGCGCCTCGCGATTGGATCGTTAATCAAGAACTCCTTGGTTCCTTGCGTGACCACCTTGCCTTCATAGATCAGGTAAGCGCGATCCACAATTGAAAGGGTTTCGCGCACGTTGTGGTCCGTAATCAAAATAGCCAGTCCAGCTTCCCGCAAATTTGCGATGTGCTGTTGCACATCGGCTACAGCGATCGGGTCCACACCTGAAAATGGCTCATCGAGCATCAGCACGCTCGGATTTGTCACCAGCGAACGCGCAATCGTCAGACGGCGCTTCTCACCACCGGAAAGCGTCAACGCTTCCTGCTTAGCGACATGCTCGATACCAAACTGCGTCAGCAATTCTTCACAGCGTGCCTTCCGCTCCTTCCGGGAAAGTGGCTGCATCTCGAGGATAGCCATAATATTCTCCCTCACGGTCAATTTTCGAAAAATCGATTCTTCCTGCGGGAGATACCCCATCCCCATACGGGCACGTTTGTACATGGGAAGCCCTGTAACGTCCTGTCCATCAAAAAGAACTCGACCGCCGTTCGGTTGAACCAACCCCACCATCATGTAAAAGCTGGTCGTCTTCCCTGCGCCATTTGGGCCCAGCAACCCGACGATCTCGCCACGCTTCAACTCAATATCCACCCCGTTTACCACCGCACGCCCACCGTAGATCTTTACAAGTTTCTCCGTCCGCAAAATGGACGGCGCGTCGGAACGTACCGGAGAGATAGTCACTGGTTCGGCTAAGGTATCAGCGAGCATTTCTAACAGTTGGATTCTCCGGAGTCTCCTGAATCACCGTCGTACTAGGTCCAAAAATTTTCAGGCGCCCCTCTCGATTCAGAATCATTACAGTACTCGGATCTGTAGCAACGATAGTGTTGATCCCCTGCTGCAGCGACGGTTTTCCAGTAAGCGTCACATCTCCCGTAGCAGAGTCGTACACCGCCCGTTCGCCACGGCCGATGCTACGGTTAACCTTACCGTCCGCATCCAATTTATCCTGAGTAATCACCACAGAGCCTTCTGCGATCACTTTCTTGAGTCCGCCCGCATTTCCACTCTTAGCAGCTGGGCTATTCGATGGCGCCGGAACTGCACCTGGTTTCCCCATTACTCCCGTCGCAGCAGGAGAGGACTTCTCCTTCCCATTCTCATCATTGAGAAATGCCGTCAGTTTGTCACAGGTGATCCTGAACTCAGGGTTATTCACCTTCACATCCCCTGCAAACACCGCTTGGTTTGCCTTTTGATCAAAACTGGCCTCCCGGGCAGTGATCTCCGTCGCTCCCTTTACACCCTGTTTGTTTTTCTCCTCCCCTTTTCTGCCATCACGGCCGGAGGATTCACCAGCACTCAATGGAGCCTTCGTTGCCGGATCCCCATTTCCCAGCGAATCGATGGTCCGCATCAACTCTGTCTCGCTGAGCGGCTTATTGAGTGAATCGCCAGTTTGGGCAATGAGCGAAAGCGAGCCAACGAATACGGTCGCTACCGAAAGCAGTACAATCTTAGTCATCGGGTGGTTGCCTCCTTTTCTCGAGACGGCTCAATGCCCATTTCGCCGAGGTCGTAAATGAGCATGCGGACGCTCCCTGAGAGCTTCCCCTGTTTTGTTTCTGTATTGAACACCATCGCCTGGCCTGTGATTTCGAAATCAGAGCGCCGAATCGTGACGTTCGTGGTGCTGGTAATGATCCCTGTCTCCAAGTTGAAGACCGATTTTGGCAAATCGATCGTCATCTCTGAGAGTCCCTTATCATCAAACGTCTCCAACTGCATCTCCGCCATGCTGACCCGCTGCTCGTCAATGCGAGAAGCACGGCCAATGTTGAAGACCATCTGAAGTTTTCCTTCCGTGTCGAAATACGGAATTTTGAGACCGAAAGCATCATGTCCCTTTAGGATAGGGAGCGACAGCTTTCCTTTCTCCTGCGAGTCGGCATCGGCTTTCTTCCCGTCCTTCTTCTTCTTGCCGTCGGATTTTTTCTCCTTGGCTGGCTTCGGTTTCTCCTCCTGCTTTGCAGCAAGGACCTGAGCACCTGCAAACAGCCCCACACACGCCGCTAAAGTAGCGAACTTACGACACAAGTGCATGGATTTGGCGTAATTGTTGTATCAATCCGGGCAACTGCGCCAGCGGAATCTGATTGGGCCCATCAGAGAGTGCCTTGCTAGGATCCTCATGGGTCTCAATGAAAACGCCGTCACATCCAGCTGCCACAGCAGAGCGGGCGAGCACCGGAGCGAGTATGCCATCCCCACTTGTGGTATCACCCCCGCCCCCCGGCCGCTGCACAGAGTGTGTAGCATCGAACACCACATGAAAGCCCGCTTCGCGGATCCAGTAGAGGGAACGCATATCGGCAACCAGATTGTTATAGCCGAACGTTGTTCCGCGTTCGGTGAAGAAGAAGCGGTCGTTTCCAAACGCCCGAATCTTGTCCGCGATGTTCTTCACATCCCACGGAGCAAGGAACTGCCCTTTTTTCACGTTCACTACACGACCTGTCTCCGCCGCAGCCTGGATGAGATCCGTCTGGCGGCACAAAAACGCAGGGATCTGGAGAATATCGATGAATGCTCCAGCAATCTGAGCCTCCTCCGGACTATGGATATCCGTCGTCACCGGCACGCCCAGTTCTTTACCGATTGCGGCCAAAATCTGACAACCCGAACGTACATCCATTCCACGAAATGACTTCACCGATGTCCTGTTCGCCTTGTCGTACGACGCCTTGAAGCCGAACTGAACACCTGCAGCAGAGCAGATCTCGTGGAGCTGCCGCGCCATGCGCCAGGCAAACTCCTCAGACTCCAGGACACACGGGCCGAGGATGAACAGAGGATCTTTTCCGCCGAGGGTCAGCGGGCCGATAGAAATTGGGGTGCGAATCACGAGGCTTTCGATGCCTCCACGTAAGCCATCTGCAAAGTGGAAAGAACGGTATTCAAGAGCTGAAGCTCGTCTGGTGTCAGATTGCCACGCGTCTTCTCGCGGATCATGCCGAGTTGATCAATGAACACCTTCCCCAATTGAACATTGGCGGGCGGCGCACCTGGTGGTGGGTTGGGGTGTTTTCCAAGAGCGAGGAGTGCCTGCTGCTGTTGCATCATCAAAAACTGGATGAACAGCTGCGTCATCTCTCCCGCATCAGTGGTCTTCTGCACTTCTGCCATGAGATCAAAGCCTAGACGCCCGCCTTAGAGGGGGAAGCGGAAAGTTTATTGGTACGTAGTGACGGTTGAAGCTCCGTATATTCGGTCTGCGGCGTCACTCGAGAGCCGCAGGAGTCTTCTCGATATCGGACTCGGGACGAACGACTGCAATCACGGGGTGCTGATGCAAAAAATACTGATTCGCGACCCTCTTCACATCGTCCAGAGTAACAGCCTCGATTTCGCGCCGCATCTCGAGGTAGTGCTCAGCCCCCAAGCCATACAGCTCATCGAGCGCCGCGGCGAATGCAAACGCATCGTTGCTTTGGTTGCGGATCTCCTGCTGGCCGATAAGCTTTTCCTTCGCTCGGGCAAGCTCCTGTGCAGTCAGCCCATTTTCGGCAAGCTGCCGGATTTCGTCCATCAGCTCCGCTTGGACGGCGGTCAGCTTCATCGGATCTGTTCCGAGATAGAAAACGAACGGCCCAGGCACCAAGCCCGGCATGTGACTTGATCCAACGAAGTACGCGAGTCCCATCTCTTCGCGGATACGGACAAAGAAACGCGACCCAAGATCGCTGGAAGCCTCATCGATCAACTCCAGCGCTGCACGATCGGGGCTAAACATATCGGCTCCCAGGAACCCGACCATCAACACGGCCTGAGCCTTATTCTTGATCTCTTCCACGTGGACCTCCTTCGCAGGCGGCTGAGTCCGGGGAAGATTCGAAAAAGCTGGTTCCCCTGAAGCCATACCTCCAAGCGCCTGATCCACGAGTTGCTTCACGTCAGCGGCACGGACATTTCCAAAAACGGAGATCACCCCATTCCGCCCCACGAGATAACGATCCCTGAACGCCTGCAGGTCCCCCTGTGTCAATTGGGCAACGCTTTCAGGCGTCCCCAACCCACGAAGCCCATAGGGATGTCCGGCGAGCAGGTTCGAGCGCAGAAGATTTCGCGCAACACTCGTCACCTCCTCATCCTCCGCTTTCTGACTGGCCAGCTGCACATTTTTTTCGCGAGCGATCGCCTTCTCCGGAAGGGTCGCGTTCAGCAGGGTATCGGCAAGGATGTCAAACCCCAGCGGGAGATCCGGCTGCATCACACGGACCACTACACTCAGGCTGTTGTTACCGCCTTCGCTTGAGATACTTCCACCTACGGCCTCGATCTCATCCGCGAGTTGCTCCGCAGTGCGGTTTGTTGTGCCTTTGAGCAGCACCCGTGAAAGCAGACGCGTGATTCCATTGTTTTCCGGAGTCTCGGCAAGCAGTCCTGCCTTGAATGTCGAAACGATCGAGACCAGCGGCAGCCGTGAGTCCTCGCGCACGAGCAGGCGCAATCCATTGGAAAGCTCGAATTTCTGGATCTCCCCGGCGGCACTCACCCCGGCTACAGCCTTTTCGGAAGCAACTGCGCCTACCGGATTCAGAGAGACGGCGGTCAGGTTACGATCCATCAGGTATGTCGCCGTGACGCGGCGGATATCCTCCACACTGACCTGCTGGATTGCAGCAAGATAATCCCGCGAAAAGTTCAGATTACGCGTCAGCAGCCAGTTCGAGCCCAGGTCACTGGCTTTTCCACGCATCGTGGTAACTGACTGGAGCTGATGACTCAGAGCAAGTTTACGCGCTTTTTCGAGTTCTGCAGGAGTCACGCCATTCACGCGCACCTCCTCAAGCATCGCCAGCACCTCGGCCTCGACCCTCTCCCGCTTCTCCGGGTCGAGCACCGCATCTACACCCCACAGCCCCGAGTGAGTCGGTGCATAGCACCAGGCATCGATCGAATGCACAATCGCCTGTTCCTCACGAAGGCGTTTGTACAGACGCGATGAGCGGCCACTGCCAAACACCACTGCTAACACGTCCAGCGCAGGGATATCCTCATGCGTGGCGTCCGGCACGTGCCATGCCATGTGAAGCCGCGTCAGCTCCGTTTCAAACTCCGTATGCGATTCACGCCGACCGAGCTGCACCGGCTCCTCCGGAATATAAACCGGCGGCAGAGCCACGCGTGGATATGCGTTGAAAAACTCAGCGAGCTGCTGATGGACCTTCTCCGCATCCACATCCCCGGTCACTACAAAGAAAATGTTATTCGGGACATAGCGGCCCTTGTAGTACGCCATCACATCCTCGCGGGTGAGCGTGTTGAAAACGTCCAAATGTCCAATCACCGGATGCCGGTATGGATGCTCGCGGTAAGCATGAGCAAAGAGCTGCAAGCTGCTCATCCGGTCCGGATCATCATACCCCATTGCAAACTCCCTTCGGATTACCTCCTGCTCCTTTACATACTCCTCCGCGGGCAAGGTGGAGTTCATCAGTGCATCGGCGAGGATATCGATTGCCACCGAGGTCCCCTTTGCCGGGATATCGATCCAGTAAACCGTACGATCGAAAGAAGTATAGGCGTTGATGTACCCTCCTGCATCCTGCACCGCCTGGGCGATCTGATTACACGAACGCTTCTCCGTTCCCTTGAAAAGCATGTGCTCCAGAATGTGTGAAAGCCCCGCCCCAAGGTATCGATCCTCATGAATCGATCCCGTCTCCACCCACGCCTGCACACTGGCTACCGGGGAGCTGTGATCCTCCTGGACGATGACGGTGAGACCATTCGGCAGCGTCCACGTCCGCGCATTTACCGCAGGAAACTGAAGTTGCGCCCCCGCCTGCCCGGGAGAGTGCGTCTGTGAAGAGATTTGCATCGATTTGGGAGAGACACCTTACCCAGACCGTGCGTTTGCGAAAGAGAAGATCTCACCGGGAGATGCGAAAACCACATCTCCCCCCTTCTGCTGGCCGGCCCTGAAACCAAGCGCCAACCAACCCCAAGCTCCTATAACGGAAACTCAGTTCAGCTGCTCGGCTGCCGCGTCGGCCACCGGAGTGGTCCGGCGGTGCGGCATCTCAGGCACTAGCTGATATGGAGCAACGAAAGCAGCCTCAAAGGTATAACCACCTTTGAAATCCTCGATGGAATCCGTCTCCGTTTTACCGAAAACCCCCGTGCGGATCAGGTTGTAAACCATCTCACCGAAGTCTTCGCACCGATGAATGCCCCAGTAATCGAAAACGGTGACCACCATCGGCCCGAACTGCTTGAGCGCGTATTGACGGATGCCCTCAAGGAGTTGCTGGCCCGTGACATGGCCGCATGCGTTATCCCGCGACTTCTTGCGCTGCTTGACCGTGTAGTCCAGCGCATCGCGAAGAAATGAATAAGCCTCGCGATCATAACGCGGGTCCCGAGCGACGATCAGATCAACAGCTTCAGCGAAGTCCAACTTTTGCATAGTAGGGGTGGATGCCGATGAGAGAAGCAAAGAGTCGGCCACGCGCGCCGCACAAACAAAAATTTGCGACTTTCCCGCCGTAGCGGGTAGAGTAACGCGTGCTTCTGCCAAGGCGGCCCGAAATTATGCATGGTCTCCGACACCGTCAACTGCGAGCAGCCCTTTTTACGGGTTTGTTTGCATTGACATCCCACCTCACGGCATCTCCCCTTCCCCCTTCTCCAGCGCAGCAAGCAGCTAACGAGTTACAAGCCGCACGCCTGCTGGAAACAGCCTTGCAGGCCCGAGGGGCATCAGAAGAAGACCGACAGAAACTGGACCGGGTGTATGCGGAACTGATCGTCAAATTTCCTGGCGACGTTGCAATAAAAAATTCTTACGCAGCCTTCCTATGGGAGTGTCAGGAACACGGCAGAGCAGAAACGGTCTGGAAGGATGCGGAGAAACTCGCCCCGGAAAACAGCGCTACACAACACGGATTAGCGACAGTCGCGCTCGCAGCGGGTGACGTTCGCAAAGCGGCAGAACGCATGCGCAGGGCCTGCGCGGCAGAACCGGAGAATGCGATGTACCACTTCGACCTGGCCAATGTGCTATTCATGTTTCGCCGCGAATTCCGCGACAGCTCTGCGGAAGCCTCAATTGACCGCGCCCTAAAGCACTATTCAGAAGCCTGCCGACTGGCCCCTTTGAATATTGATTACGCCCGAGGATATGCGGAATCGTTCTACGGGTTATCGAAACCCGACTGGAATGGCGCACTCGCGGCTTGGCAGCATCTACTGGAAATTTCTCCCCGGAAGGACTTTGCGTTGGCGAATCTGGCGACCATCCACCTGAAGCTGGGACGCAAAGACGAGGCGCGTGCTTGCGTTGAAAAAATGCAGGACCCGGCGTTTGCAGGGCGGAAAGCTCGCCTGATCGAACGCATCAAAAGGGAATAAAACCTCTTTCGCAAGCGCACCCGATTTCTTCTGTGCGTACGACTTCAGCAACGGTCCGAGATCAAGAAAAATCCTTAAAACCTGCCATTGACGGAGTTCCACACCCCCCCTAGCCTTGCACCCCGCTTAACTTTTACCTCTAAACTCAGAAACAAGGGAATCTACATGCCAGAAGTTATCGTTCGCAAGGGGGAGCCGATTGACCGCGCTCTCAAACGCTTGAAGAGCAAGCTCGACCAGGAGGGGATCATGGACGAAGTACGTCGCCTCCGTGCCTTCGAAACGCCGACCCAGAAGACCCGCCGGAAAGCAAAGATCACAGCCAAGCGGGCAAAGGCAAAGTTCCGCTTCAGCAGCGCAGCCTAAAGCGCCTTTGAGTCAGCCGGAACATCCCCGCTGAACTCAATCCAAATTTCTCATCGGCCAGCCGACGCTCTTGCGAAGGCTGGCCGTTTTGTTTTCAGGCGGCACGAGGACAGGCATTTTCCCGGTTTGGCAAGCTCTTACTCACTGAAGTTACGCGAAAACTAGGGGCGAGATGTCAAAGTGGGTCGGACTTGCAGT
>CBINJX010000163.1:0-8258 GCA_966251085.1 uncultured Verrucomicrobiales bacterium | reverse complement strand
ACGATTTCGATCGCCTTTCGCAGACCACTCCTGTTGTGGCGAACCTCCGTCCCGCAGGCGCGTATCTAATGCCGGATTTCCACGACGCCGGTGGGCTTCGTGCGCTGCTGGAGCGAATTCGTGACCTGATTCACGTGGATGCGAAGACCGTCACTGGACGGACGCTCGGTGAAGAGATCGCGGGAGCGGAAGTATTCGACGAAAAGGTAATCCTGACACGTGATGCGCCGCTGGCTCCCACGGGAGGCACGTTCGTCCTGCGCGGCAATCTGGCTCCGGACGGATGTGTGATCAAACCGACTGCTGCAAACCCCGTCCTTCTGAAGCACCGCGGACCTGCGGTGGTATTTGCTGATTACCCGGATCTCAAGGCGCGGATCGATTCACCCGATCTGCCGGTGACTCCAGATTCCGTAATCGTCCTGCAGAATGCCGGTCCGCAAGGTGCGCCAGGTATGCCGGAGTGGGGGATGCTTCCAATTCCTAAGAAACTGCTGCAGCAAGGTATCCGCGACATGGTCCGGATCTCTGACGCCCGAATGAGCGGTACGAGCTACGGTATGTGTGTGCTTCACGTCGCGCCTGAGTCGGCGATCGGAGGACCGCTCGCGCTGGTGCGCGATGGCGACATGATCGAGGTCGATGTCCACGCGCGTCGCATCCACTTGGATGTGTCCGATGAGGAACTCGCAAAGCGCCGCGCCGAGTGGCAGCCGCGCCCCGTGAAATTCGACCGGGGATATGGGAAGCTCTTCACAGAAGAGGTCACCCAGGCGAATGAAGGGTGCGATTTCCGATTTCTGCATCCTACCAGGACATCTTCGCGCGATCCGGATATCTACTAACATCGTCCGAATGAGTGGCTTTGCGGCTCCCGTCTCGGCAGTGGCAAAAGATTGTTGCCCCGATTCAGTCTCACTGACGCTGCTTGCTGCGAAGGCGGACGCCACCCGGGATTCCAAAAACGGAATGACTGCGTGCCTGACTTTGACCTGAAGATAATCACAGGCGGTCAAACTGGAGTAGATCGAGGAGCGCTGGATGCAGCTCTGGCACTCGGAATTCCGTGCGGTGGATGGTGTCCTGAGGGGCGAGTGGATGAGAACGGACGGATCCCGGAGCACTATCCGCTGAAAGAGCTTCGCGGAGCCGGCTTTCTCGAGAGGACGATCAAGAATGTGGAGGAAAGCGACGCGACACTGGTGATCTACTTCGCTGACCTGCAGGGTGGAACCAAATCTACCGTGGAGGCGTGCCTTGCATTCACGAAACCGAATCTGCTTCTGGATGGAGCCCGTGATAACTCTGAGGAAAGTGCAAATCTCGCACTGCAATTTGTGCGTGAACACAGAGTTCATGTCCTGAACGTCGCGGGTCCCCGCGCGAGCGAAGAGGCACGAGGCTACGCATACGCATTCAACGTCATAACGTACCTTCTTCAGCGACTTTCCTCCTGAAAAAGACACCGGCCTCATGCTGCACACTGGCGCCAGTGCAAAATTTCTGTCTGTCTGAGTATTCCAAAATACTTCAGCAATGGATACCCGCCCGATCTCCCCCGAACGTCTCGCCAAGTCCGTCATCGCCGTTCCCCCACTCGCACGCGATGCGCAACGCCGCGTGGACCGTGAGCAGAATAAACGACTGATCCGTCATATCGAAGGCGGTGGTGTCGACATCCTGTTGTATGGCGGGAATGCAAATTTCTATCATATCCGCCCAAGTGAATATGCCGCGACTCTACGGATTCTCGCCGAGAGCGCAGCATCCGAAACGCTCGTGGTACCGTCAGTCGGCCCTGCGTATGGACTATCGCTCGATCAGGCAGAGGTCCTCCGCGACTTTGATTTCCCATCCGTGATGGTTCTGCCGCACACGGGCCTGAATACGCCCTCCGGCGTGGAAACTGGCGTGCGTCACTTCGCGGAGGCATTCGGCAAACCTGTCGTGCTCTATATCAAAGCCGAGGGCTACATTAACCCGGATGGCGCGGCGCGCTTGGTGAAGGACGGTCTAATTTCATGGATCAAATACGCGATTGTTCGTGAAAATCCGGCGCAGGATCCCTTCCTCTCCGAGTTGGTCCAGAAGGTAGATCCGAAGATTATCGTCAGCGGAATCGGCGAGCAGCCGGCAATCGTGCACCTGCGTGAATTCGGGTGCGTCGGATTCACCTCGGGCTGCGTCTGTGTGGCTCCCGCGCTTTCTCAGCAGATGCTTGGCGCGATTAAGTCGGGTAACTTCGAAAATGCAGAGGCGATCCGCCGGACATTCAAGCCGCTCGAGGATCTTCGGAACTCCATCAACCCAGTCCGAGTGCTCCACGAAGCCGTATCGCTCGCCGGAATTGCCGATACCGGCGAAATCCTTCCGCTCCTCAGTGGTCTCGATGCCGTTCAGCGCGAGAAAGTCGCAGCGGCTGCCAATACCCTCAAAGGAGCTTAACGGCACACGAGCACCGTTGAGGTGCAGGGGCGTGACAAATGTTCAAAACCCGAAGCGCTCAGGAAGTGCTTCGGGTTTCGTTTCATTTGATCTTCCTCATTCGCCGTTAGCCATTTGCCTGTAACCTCGTACGCTTCTTTGCGTCTTCCCCTGTGACTATGCGTCTCTCTTTCACGGTCTGTCTCGCGATTACCCTGGCCGGGCTGGGTTCACTTCCAGCAGCCGATCGACCTGATCCTCGCGCGATTGTTTCGAAACACTTCAAGGAGCTGGATAAGGATGGAAATGGTGAAATCCAGGGGGATGAACTGGCGGTGCAACCATGGCTCAAGTTGCTGGATGAGAACGGTGATGGGGCCGTGACTCTTCCTGAAGCGGAAACAGGGCTGGCCAGATTGGCGAGACGGAGACGTCCTGGAGAGCAGGCGGAATCGGTAGCGACTGCGACAACTCCAGCGGTAGAAGAATCACCTCGGCAAGGACCTCGCCAGCTGAGTGCTGCCGACGGCGGAATCGGTGCTCGTTTGCCCGAGATATCCATCACCGATGTCGATGGTCAGAAGCGGCTCCTTTCTAAGTACCGTAAGAAGAACGGTTTGATCATCGCCTTGGTGAGCCCGGATTGTCCGGTGAGTAAGCGCTACTTCCCGACACTCGCGCAGATCGAAAAGGACGCAGCCACTCAGGAGATTGGTCTCGTCTTAATCGCACCGCTGCTGCAATCCGGTGAGCCCCTGAAGGAGGCGCTGATGGCAGCGGGAATATCGGCGCCGGCTGCAGTGGATACGGACGGAGCAATTGCTCGAGCCCTCTGTGCGCGCGTGAGTACCGATGTATTCCTCTTCGATCCCGCGCAGACGCTGGTTTACCGGGGCGCGATCGATGATCAGTACGGGCTCGGATATCAGCTCAATGCTCCGCGGGCGAGGTATCTTGCGAACGCAATCGAAGCGACGTTGAAGCAAAGCGTTCCGGAGGTGGTCGCTACTGAGGCCCCCGGATGTGTGCTCGACCTCAGTGATGCTCCCGTTCTCAACACCACGGTGACCTATCACAACCGGATCTCGCGAATTGTTCAGGCGAATTGCCAGGAATGTCATCGTGCTGGAGGCGTGGCCCCGTTCGCGCTGGAGACATATGAACAAGTGAATGCAAAGGCGGGAATGATTCGGAGAATGGTGGAGCGTAATCTGATGCCGCCGTGGTTTGCTGCACCGGTAAAAGCCGGGGAGCATTCGCCGTGGATGAATGATCGTTCGCTCAATGAACGTGACAAGGCGGACCTTTTGGGGTGGTTGAACGCAGGGAAGCCTGAGGGGAATTCGGCGGACGCCCCATTGCCGCGCCAATGGCCAATTGAATGGCAGATCGGCACTCCCGATCTGGTTGTTCAGATTCCAAAGCCGATCGACGTCAAAGCCACCGGCACCATGCCGTATCAATATGCGACAGTGGAATTGACGCTGACGGAGGATAAATGGGTGAGGGGAATCGAAGTGCAGCCGACGGCGCGGGAGGTAGTGCACCACGTACTCGTGCTTCTTCAGGAGAAGGGGCAACGACTCCAGCAGGACGGGCTACGCGGCGGATTTTTCGCTGCCTACGTGCCGGGAAACAGCTCAGCTGTGTATCCGGAAGGTTTTGCAAAGGCGCTGCCTGCCGGTTCGAAGTTGGTTTTTCAGATTCACTACACTCCGAACGGCACTGCGACCCAGGATCAGATTCGCCTCGGAATGCTCTTTGCCAAGGAATCGCCGAAACACATGGTGCGTGTCACCGGTATCGGCAACCCGCGTCTCCGGATTCCGGCAGGAGCAGATAATCACCCAGAGTACGCCAGTATCCCAGTGCCGCGGCCTGTCCGGTTGCTCGGTCTCATGCCACACATGCATGTGCGTGGAAAAGCGTTTCGCTATGAGGCGGTTCTTCCCGATGGGACAAAGCATTTGCTCCTCGACGTGCCGCGCTACGACTTCAACTGGCAGCTGGCGTATCGCTATGCGGAACCGCTCGCTCTTCCTGCTGGATCGAAGGTGAACGTCACGGCGTGGTTCGACAACAGCAGCAACAACCCGGCGAACCCGGATCCGACCAAGATGGTACGTTGGGGCGAGCAGACCAGCGACGAGATGTTGGTCGGATACGTGGAGTATTACTTCACGGACGAGGATCTGCGGGCCGCGCGATAGGCGGCGAGGAGACCGGTGAAGAGGCGGCTCTCTGCGGAGTTCAATGACGCAGGGTGCCGCCTACTCCGCGGAGATAGCACATGAAGGTGCGGACTATTCTTTGGAGGAGAGATGCCAACTCCGACTGGAGTGGCTCCTGCGCTAGGATTCGAACCTAGGACCGATCGGTTAACAGCCGATTGCTCTACCGCTGAGCTACGCAGGAATTGCGATGGGGCGGTCTATATGCATCACACTCCCCTCGGGCGCAACGACTTTTTTCAAAAAAGTTTTCGATGCTCGTTGTGAGACAAATTCGCTACACCGGCACAGTGAAAACACTAATTGTTCTCCTCTCCCTCGCACTAATGTCTGTAACTGTCCCTGCCGCCGACGAACCGTCCAAGTCCATCGTTACGGATGGAAACGTATACGAGCTGCGCACCTACATTGCCGCTCCCGGCAAACTGGAGCAGCTTCACTCCCGCTTCCGCAATCACACGAACAAGCTTCTGGAAAAGCATGGAATGAAGCTCATTGGCTTCTGGGTGCCGCAGGATGCAAACAAGGGGGCCAATAATACGCTGATTTACATCGTGGAGCATGCCAGCCGGAAGGCAGCCGAGAATTCGTGGAAAGCGTTCCGCGAGGATCCAGAGTGGGTGGCTGCAAAGGCGGAATCGGAGAAGAATGGCTCGCTGACGGAGAAGGTGGAGTCGGTCTTCATGAATCCGACGGATTATTCGAAAATGAAGTGATCGAGATTGGGTAAGGCCCCGATTTCACGCCGATAAACGGGGCGCATATGGAGTGCGGTGCCACGTCAGGGGCGCAGGAGGGACGTGGTACCGCCTTCGGAAGGGATCGAAGGTGGTTAGAAGCGGAAGGCAGAGAACTGTATCTGAAGGAAAAGCGCGGCTACAGGGCCCAGCGCCGCTCCAGTCCACCGCACTCGGTGGGTTGCTCCACGCGCACTTTCTTTCCGCCTTTACGCGCCCGCATTCTGGGTGCTCTCCCCTCTCACCCCTCAACTATTAACTTCTTGGACTTGGCACCCGGGCGGGGCGGGCCTTAATTCACGCGCCATGTCCGACAAATCGATCATCATCGCCCCCTCGATTCTCGCCTGCGATTTCGGCCGTTTACATGAGGAAATCCAGCGGGCGGAAACGGCAGGGGCCGATTGGCTTCACCTCGATGTGATGGACGGGCATTTCGTGGATAACATCTCCTTCGGCCCTGCTCTCTGCGAGGCAGCGGCAAAAGTCGCGACAGTGCCGCTGGACGTTCATTTGATGATTGAACGGCCCGATCACTACCTGGCTCGTTTCACGGGAGTCGCGCATAATATCACGGTGCACGTGGAAGCAATGCACGACCTTGAGGAAACGCTGGCGCGGATCCGGGACGCGGGATGCACCTGCGGTCTGTCTCTTCGCCCCGGGACACCGTTCAGCGAGGTGGAATGTTTTTTGGACCGGATTGATCTCCTGCTCGTGATGACGGTCGAGCCTGGCTTCGGCGGGCAGGCATTTATGCCGGAAATGTTGTCCAAGGTTTCTGCCGCCGCGAAGATTCGGCAGGAGCTTGGGCTGAAATTCCGCATTCAAGTCGATGGCGGTATCAATGCGGAGACTGGGGCGCGCACGATTGAATCCGGTGCGGATACCCTCGTTGCGGGTACATCGGTCTTCCGGGCTCCGGATATGGCAGAAGCCATCCGGGCATTACGTTCCCCGGTACTGGCATAATTCGCCGGTCACTCAGGTAGCACGAAGGTCTGTCCGATCTGGGTTAACGCGATTCGCTCGGGCGAATCCGAAAGCTTGGCTCTAAAGCGGGTAATCGGCTCATCGAGAGGCTCCCAACTGAGTTTGAACGTTTCGTGATGGATCGGCATCACGAAACGGGCTCCTGCTTCATCCGCCATTTCCACCGCCTCTTCTGGAGTGCAGTGGTTTGCGATCCATGGATGATAGGCGCCAATCGGAACCATCATCAGGTCGATCTGGCCGCGGGAGCCGAGAGCATGCGCAGCGGTACGCGCCGTATCACCTGTGAAACAGAGCCTCCGGCCATTTCGCTCGAGGACGTACGCGTTGTAGGTCCGGTGTGTGTCCCACTGCATTCGTGCGCCCCAGTGACGAAGCTGGAATGCGGCGACGTGTAGTCCGCCAAAGTCCGAGTGGATCTCCCGTTCCTCGCCCCAGCCGAGTTCGTGCACATTGCGGAAGCGCAGCCATTTGAAGATGTCTGCCGTATGGCGGGCCGCGATCACCGTGCAATCCCGGGGTACCCGACGGAGGGAACGGAGGTCGAGGTGATCCATATGACCGTGTGACAGAAGAACGAGATCGATCCGGGGCAGGTCACGCGGCGGGAGCGCACACTCGATGTAACGTTTTGGGCCAATGGTGAGGGGACCAAGGCGCAGGCCAACCCGGGCGAAAAAGACCGGATCTGTCAAAATGTGCAGCCCGTAGAAGTTGATCAGAACTGTCGCATGCCCGAGCCATGCCGCAGTGATCTGGTCCGACGACCAGGTGGCCGGATCTGGCCGGTGTGGAGCGGGTTCAATCGGACGACGATAATCTCCTACAAGGGTGCGAAGAAAACTGCGACTCATGCCTTCTTGGCTATCGCATGAGTTGGCGCTTCTGGATAGTCGCAAGCGCTTTTGCTGAGGCGGCTCTCTGCGGAGTGCTGTGCCGCAGGAGCCGCCGCCGCATATAATATGAGGGCCGATCAGCCCTTCAGCTTCTTCGCAATCTGCGCGACGTGCTTGCCTTGAAAGCGTGCCTGGCTGAGTTCGTTCACGCTCGGCGTCCGGGAGCCATCAGGTCCTGCGATCGTACCGGCACCGTACGGGGAGCCTCCTCGGACTTCCGTGACTACCTGTAGTTCAGGGCAGGTGTAGGGAAGTCCGACAATCACCATGCCGTGGTGGAGCAGGGTCGGGATGAAGGTGAGGATCGTGCTCTCATTTCCGCCACCCGTGCCAGTGCTGGTGAAAACACTGCCGACCTTGCCGACGAGCGCTCCACTCACCCAGAGACTGCCGGTCTGATCCAGGAAGTTGCGCATTTGCGCCGCCATGTTGCCGAAGCGAGTGGGGGTGCCGAAAATGATGGCGTCGTATTCGCCGAGTTCCTTCGGTGAAGCAACCGGGTATGCCTGATCCACCTTTACGCCGTGCTTACGTGCGGATTCCTCCGGGATCAGCTCAGCGACGCGTTTCACGGTAACTTCGACTCCCTCCACCTGACGTGCACCCTCGGCGATTGCGCCAGCCATGGTTTCGATGTGGCCGTAAATCGAGTAGTAAAGAACGAGCAGTTTGGTCATAGGATTGTTGGTATGTGTTGGTCGGGGAAATGGGTCAGGCGAGATCAAACAGAAGGTATTCGCTCTGTTGACGACTGTTGATCGTGAATTCTGCACTATCCTCTAGGGCTGCACCGTCACCCGGATGCAGCAGTTCGCCGGCTACTTCGAGTTCACCCGAGATGAGTTGCAGCCACGCGCCGCGGTCGGGCTGCAGTCGATGCCTAACACTTTCTCCGGCAGCGAGCTTTCCGAGGAAAAGGTGGGCGTCCTGGTTGATCCGCACGCTTCCGTCTTCACCGGTGGGCGAGGCGAGAAGAG
>CBINJX010000162.1:0-8276 GCA_966251085.1 uncultured Verrucomicrobiales bacterium | reverse complement strand
CGGGCACGCTGAAATCATGCCCCACTATGGCGCGCCATCTCGTTGCAAGGCAGACTTGAAGTCAGGCCGGACAGCACGTGGACTCATCGCTACCCTCACAGCTTATGGCCTCCCCTGCAGAATCCGGCTCTCGTGGAATTCCTGAACTCTCCCTTCAAAGCATCCCCAAATCCCCGAGCGTCTCCGAGTGGCTCGCCGCGATCGATGCAAGTCAATCAGCTCTCGATGGATTGCCTGCGGACTCTTCCACCGATCTTCAGCGAGCCACAGCGGTTCTGATCCTGGCCCATCTGCGCTACCGCGCGCCCATCCCGGCGATCTGGCAGAAAATCCAATCGCCGAACTGGCCCGAGGCAGTCCGTGCCATCGAGCACCTCGCACCTCCTGTACGTTGGGCGCTCTCGACAGCCACCGCCGCGCGGTTTGCAAAGACCGGGAATGAGGCGGGGTTTGATGCCGCGATTCGTATCGTAAAGGCGTTTCGCTTTCCGGTGACGATGCATGAGGAGATCGCTCATGGAGCGTTGCTTGCCTGCATCGAGCACCGTCCGGCGCTCCTTGGCGAGTTACTGCGCTGTGGTGCACTGAAATCGCCCACGCCGCTGGCTTCCCTGGCGAGGAGCCGGCCAGCGGCGCTCGTGGGTGAAGTATTCCAGGGAGTGGAACAGGCCTGTTGCAACTGTGACCCGGAGTCCACTGTGGGAAGAGCGATCTGGAAGACCCGCCGCTGGGATGTCGCGCTCGCGTGTCTTGCTTCCATCGAGCATGATAGCAACGAAAACACTGCAGCGAAGCGCCGTGACTATCTTCGCGAAGTCGCTGCTCGCGCCATGGCTAAGGACGGTCGTTTACAGCAGGCGGCTGATCTCCTGATGGAGGCAGAGGATCGTGAACGCGGTGTGTGCCGGGCCGTCGTCCTGCTATGCAATTTCAACTCGCCAGACATCGCATACGACCTGTGGAAAGGGAGTGCATACTGCCGCAAAGATCCGTTCCTTGCTCGTGATATTGCATTGGCGTTTGCAAAGCAGGGGCGCGTGACAAACGCGTTGGAGGTAGCCGCGCAAGCCGGCGGAACCAAGAGCGAGCGGAGCGAAATCGTGGCCTCTGCATTGAAAGAAGCTTTAAAGGCGGGAGCGGTAAGCGACGTGGCAGCTGCCTTGGATCAGGTTCCCTCCAAGCGTGAGCGGGCCAAGCTGGAGCAGGCGGTCGCGCGTGCCGGTGGTACTCTCGAGCCGAAAGAGTTGCGCGCTCGTGCGGAATCGTTGGCCATGCGGGCGGCTACTCCGCAGATGGCAGCTTCGGCAGCTACCCAGATTGCCTTGATGCTGCCTGACGCGAAAGCTCCGGACTCCATCTTCATCCGCGCCGCGCTCGTCCACGCATTAGCAAAGGCCGATCTGCATGAGGTAATCGGGGAGCACCTCTCCGCAGCGACTGCAGCAGTGCCAAAGGTGAGCCGCAGTAAAGTGTGCCACGAGGCTGCGGCTGCAGTATTCGCATCCGCGGTTGCCGCCGGAAGATTTGCGGAAGGTCAAGCAATGATCGAGGCGCTGGAGGACAAGTTTGCGGACCACGATCAAGTGAACGAGTTCCTTTTCAACGTGGTGGAAGAGTGTCGGAGAGTTGGTGTGATCGAGCAGCTCAAGGCTGCGATCCCGGTCGGCAGCGAAGCGTGGGTGATTGAGGGCTTCGAGGAGATCCTTACCTGGCAAGGCGTCAGCGAAGGCAATGTGGATCAGCTCGTCAAAAAGGCGATGAAACGGTCAAAGGAGTACGAACGGAATCTCGCGCTCGGGGATATTATTCGCGATCTGGAAGCACATGGAGAGTTTCCCAAGGCGCTCGCGGTGCTCCGGCGAATGTCGGAGCCGCACTCACCGGTGGCGGATCGGATCGGTTTTGCCAGGCGTGCGGCGGAAGGTGGGTTCCCGCGCGTAGCGGAAGAAATCCTCGATATCGTCGAGAGCGGCTGGCGCGCCAAAGCCGAGGGCAGAAATCCGCAGGAGAAAGCTTCGACGGAAAATCAGCTGTGGCAGGACATTAAGAAGCAGGCGCTCGAGATGGCGCGGGTCGACAATCCCGCTCTCGCGGAGTTGCTGGGCGAACTCGCTGAAGAAGATGAGCAATCAGGAGGCACTCATTGGAATCGACGAGAGTGCCAGCAGGTGCGGGAGCGGACATTCGAGGTGAGGTCTGCGTTTGAACTGGCAAATGGCGACGAGGACGCTCTCGTGTCCGTGGCCGAGGGGATAATTGAGCTGTACAACAAGGCAATGTGGAAAGCCGCAAAGGAGTGGCTGGAGACGATGCGCCTTAACTTCAGGCCGGATGCAAAGTCACGCGGATCGACTCAATGGCGTACGAACGTAGAAGGAGCGGGTGGTCTCGATGCAGCGATCCAGCGGCAACTGCAGGAGGGGAGCAATTATTGTGTCCCTGAAACCCTGATAGGGTTGGCTCGTTACGCGGCTGCTCAGGAGTCATTGATGCAGCGTGTTCCCGAGATCCTTGCACACGCACTTAGCCGTCTCAGTTTCACTGAGCAAAACACCTCTCGGGATCCGCGGGGGGAGATTGCGAACATTGCTGAGTTTATCATCCACGGATACCCGATCCCGGAGTTCCCAGCAAAAGCGGATGAACTGTTGAACGCCATCGCAAATGGCTACTTTCTCCGGCCGGCTCATCTGGTTCGAGTGCTTGCTGCGCTGGAGCGCTGGCCGGAAGCATTCAAGACGCTGGAACGAGTACTTCCTGTAATTGAGGATGAGCCCGCTCCATATCAGCAAGACCGCGCGAGCACCGCATGTCACCTGCTCTTGACTGCTCCGCTCGATGTCATCCGGGCGCAGGCATCCGTCTTCTCCGATCACCTGGAACTCGCATGGCTCTACACCGCTGCGATTGGCATGCGTGAGGGAGAAGAGACGCAGTTGAGCTTCTTGAAGCGATCAAAAAAGTCCAGCGAGGGGAAGACTGGTTTTCTTCTTTTGCTGCAAACGTCTGATAGGTTGCTGGAAGGCGAGAGACGATGAAGCTCAGCAGGGATGGAGCTGGCGATCTGAATGTCGGCTTGATGCCCAGGGAGTGCAGGGTCTCTACCTTACACAGGTGCCGGAACCATCCGCTTTGACTCTGGCTGGCATTGCCACGGTCGGGCTCATGGCTTTCCGCCGTCGCCGCTCCGCATAATGCGTGTTCGTGCGCAGAGATGCGCATCCGAGCTGCTGGATAAACAACGAGGATAACCGCATTCGATTATCCTCGTTTGCGTTCACACTGCTCGCTGATCCTGAATGTGTAGAGGAGGCTCTCTGCGGAGTTCAACGACGCAGGTGCCGCCTCCGTCTTTGTGGCCGGATGAAGGTGACAGGGAGGTGCGGAGCCTCAGCGTGTGCTGTGAACCGGTGGGCTGCCCCCCTCCACGCAGAGCACCTCAGCAGGGAGGCGCTAACAAGCATCAGTCGTGACGGGTTGTGCACTGTGCTCTCTGTACTCCCCAGACCATGCAACTCGCGCTCCGATTCGCCATCTCCCGTCCCTCAACACTCAGCCCTCAACCCTCAACCACCCCATGAGCCACGTCAGAGATTTCGGTGCGGTGGGGGATGGGCAGACCGATGATACGGATGCAATCCGGCATTGCATTGCACATGGGGACGGGCGCGTGGTTTTCCCGCGCGGCAATTATCGCATCACGGCGCCGATCGAGATCGATCTGAGCAAGCAGGGGCGGATTGCGTTTTCCGGCGATGGTGGAGTGGCGACGCTGGTGATCGATGCACCGGGACCTGCACTGCGGTTTGTCGGTACCCATGACAAGAATGCCGATCCCAAGAGCTTCCGGCCCGGGGTCTGGGAATCGGAGCGGTTCCCAACAGTGAGCCAGCTCGAGATCGTCGGAGGGCACGACGGGGCGATCGGGCTTCAGTTCGAAGGCACGATGCAGGCTACCGTCTCCGGTGTGGTCATCCGCCGCTGCCTCTACGGGATCCATCTCGTGCGGCGGAATCGGAATTTCCTGCTCGCCGATTCACACATCTACCACGGACGCGGTCCCGCAATCGGCGTGTACTTCGATGGCGTGAATCTTCATCAGGCCAACATCGTCGGCTCGCACATCAGCTATCACAATCACGCTGGTATCAAGATCCAGCGAAGCGAGATCCGGAACCTGCAGATCACCGGCTGTGACATTGAATACAACTTCGATCCGGAGGCGGAGGACTGTGCGGATGTCTGGATCGACAGTCGCGAGGGAACGGTGCGTGAGGGGACAATCGCATCCTGCACGATTCAGGCAAAGCGCAGCCCGGGCGGGGTGAACGTGCGGATCGAAGGCGCGCCGGATGAGCTATCGAGGAGCGCCGGGCTCTGGACCATCACGGGTAACATCATCCAGAGCCAGTCAACCAATCTCCTCCTGCGCTCGTGCCGGGCGGTGGTCGTGAGCGGTAATTCGTTCTGCTCGGGTTACGAACGCTCGATCGTGCTCGATCAGTGCCGGAATGTTGCAATCGGCACGAATACGATCGACTACAATCCTGACTATGGCGGTGATCGTATCGACGGTGTCGTGATCCGGGATTCGGCAGCCTGTTCGGTCAAGGGGATGATCCTGGAATCCGTGCGGGCTGGTTCACCGGAGGAGGGCGGCGCGATTCATGTGGCGCGTTCCAGCGAAATCACGATCGCCGATTGCCAGATCCTCAATCCGGAGCATCGGGGCATTCATCTCGATGAAGCCCGGAACACACTCGTGAGCGGCTGTACGGTTCACTCACGCAAACCCTCGCCGACATTCCGCGAAGCGATCTTCACACGTTCCTGTGAAGCTGACGTGGTGCTGCAAGGGAGCCTGCTCGAGCGAGGTGCTCGCGGTGTTATCTTTTCTGAAAAGGGAGAGCCGACAACCCAGTCAAATGTCTCTACCGCATGAGTTGAGGAGTCACGAATAGTACCTCCGCATCTCCGCAGCCACACCATCAAGATCGGGAAAGAGATGCCTTTCACTGATGCCGACCAGGTCGAGCTGATCTCGGATGCGTTGGACCTCGTTGGCGGGAATGATGATTTTCGTGAGTGTGTCCTCCAGGCCGTGTTGGGCGAGGAAGCGGTCGAAGGACTGCGTTTTGTCCGAGCAGAGTGTAAAGGCAGCGGATTGTGCGACGATCCGGGCGTCCAGCGATGGAGGATCGATGAGGCAGGCGAAGGCTTTCTGCTCGAAGTCTCCGCTGAAAAGTCGCCATGGCGTGAAACATCCTGATTTCCCGAAGAGGCGGTCCAGGTCCTCGATCAGGAGTGAGAGTTCCGGAAAGCCGAATGCCTGATGGACGCGTTTCCAGTCCAGCCGCCAGATCACGCGATCCACATGCTTCTGGTTCTGGGCCGTCGCGAAATGCGCTGCGATCAATGGTGAGTAGCTCCAGTCCAGCAGCCGGGTGGGGAGGCCATGGTGCTGCGCAGCGACCAGCAGTTCCCACTCGTTCTTGGGGCCGGCTGCGACATGGGGCCGGGAGTGCCGGATGAAGTTGCGAAGGATGTGTTCTTCCAGCCCGGACTTTGTATGGGGTGGATCACAGCCACCGAGGCGGTCCAGACTCGTCAGGAACGGCCATGCCACGTCTCCCACACCCCGGTAAACCCCAGTATCACGACGACGGCCAGAAACGGGATCCGGTTCCAGAGGGGTGACTCTGTCGATCAGTTCTCCCAGGCTGGCGACGGTAAGTGTACTGGCATTCATCATGGATATGACCTGCAAAAGGGGAATCGTTTTTCCGCCCAGGTTCGCCGTTGTGGAGCCGTTTGGGAGCTGGGTGACAGCGCAGGCGGAAAAGGAGAGCCAGCGGGTTAACAGTGGCGAAAAGGATATCCGTCCATTGGACGTCCACCCTGAAACAAGGCACTCGCGGCGCGAGGCCCTTGCCGGATATCCCTTTTCCCTTCACGTGCCCAGCCTCAGGCGAGCGCGAGTGGAAGGTTCGTTTGCCTCGAGCACGATGAAAGCTTTTCAAGGCAACTGCACCGCAACCACTGCCTGTGAGCCGTCGGTGAAGAGAGCGCGATAGACAATTCGTCCATCCCCATCGTACGAGCGGCGCTGGGCGGGGGAACCGGGAACGGCACTCAGGACCGTGAAGCTCCTGAGCGTCCTGGGTGTGGCACTGCCTTCCACCGCTACCTCCTGCCCTTCACGCACGATCAGTTGCACCTCGCCTTTCGAGTCCACGGCCCAGAGCCCCTGGTCGTTGTTCTTGCTGCCCCAGCTTTCGCCAGTCTTGCCTTTTGCTCCAGCCACTCTGGCTGTGAAAAGCGGACCATAGGCTCCCTCAGGCAGCGCCATGGAGGTGAATGCCACCCACGTCGCTCCTTCCGGCGCTCCGGGTGGCTGATCTCCTTTTCGGGCAACGAGCTGGAGGGGAGCGCTCTCAGCACTGTCGCCGCTGGCCTGTTTCCACCAGAGCCCTTCATCGTTGTTCCTGGAGACACCCGGCCCTTTTACCTTCGCAAGGAAGAGCGCACTTCCGGAGTCGTTCACAGCCACACCGCGAAACGAATTAAATGTGGCGCTGCCGATTCCCGGAGCCGTGCCGCCTTTGCGCGCCAGCAGACGCAGGAACTCGAGGTTACTCTCGTTGTGCTGGAAGATGGCCGACGGTTTTCCTTTGCCGCTCAAGGCTCCTATCCAGGCGGTCTCCGCTCCGGAGTCGCTCTGGACCGGCTGGCCCAGTCTGGCGGCTGTCTCCTCCACACCATCAACGGCATCGCCGGAGAGAGCCACTGTCTCGATCTCCACCTCGTCAGCGGTTCCCGTGTCGCTCCTGCTCACCCGCAAAAGCGCCTGGGTGCGATCGGTGAAGAACGCCTGCACGGCGACGGATCCTGTGCTTGTAACGCCGCCTCCTTGCCCCGGCGCACCGGGCAGGAACTTGAGAGCCGCAAAGCTCTTGAGCTGCTTTTCAGTCTCACCGATGTAGAGCTTCTGGCCTTCTCTCAGGGCCAGCACCGTTCCTGAAGAGTTGGCGATCCACAGGCCCATGTCGCTCTTGGCCTTTACCCCACCGGCTCCCGTGCTCATGAAGCCCGTGAAAGCCAGTGACCAGCCGCCGCCATCCACATCGGCATCGGCGCTGCTGGAAGAGAGCGCCACATCGACAAAGCGCTTCCAGCGCGCTCCCTCAGGTGCTCCGGGCGGCTGAGATCCCGTGCGGGCAATTAGCTCGAGACCCAGACCGCTGACTTCCGTAAAGGAGCTGATCCAGATCCCTTCCTTGTTGCTCTTCTTTGTGTCTCCTCCGGAAAGGGTGGCAAGGAAGGCAATCTGCCCTGCTTCATTGAGCAGCGGGTCCTTGAATGAGGCAAATAGCGCGCCTTCGGTTCCCGGTGCTGTCTGGCCGATGCGGGCAGCGAGGGTGCTCTTTACCGCTTCCGGCTCAAAGCCGAAGACCGCCAGCTCCGGTGTGCTTCCCTGCGCACCGTAGCTGGCGAGAAAGGTGAGCTTTCCAGCCGAGTTGATCGCGGGCACGCCAAAGCTCTGGAAGCGAGCTCCCACAGGAATTCCGCTGCCGTCCTGCCCGGCTCCGGGAACTTCGAAGGCGTTGGAAAGAAGGATTCTCGGGAAAAGAGCATTTGCCCGCAATTGCACCTCAGCGGTTGCGGTGGTCATGCCATCAGACACGGTATAGGAAAAGGTATCGCGTCCAAGATAGCCCGATCTCGGAGTATAGGTAAGGGTGGCGCCGTCCGTGGTCACCGTGCCAAACGCGCCCTGGGTGACGGCTGTAATTGTCAGCGAATCGTTATCGGCATCGCTGTCATTTCCAAGGACAGCCAGCGAAATTGCGCCAATGGCATTTGGAGTCGAATCGAACTGATCGTTGCTGGCGATTGGCGGTGTATTGTCGCTGGTGGTGAAGCTCATCCCTTCCGTGCTCACTGTGCCGTTCGCGTTGGATGCGGTGAGCCGGTAATAATAGGTGGTATTTGGATCGAGCCCTGTGAGGTTGAAATCAACGGCGATTGGCCCTCTTTCCCCATTCGTGCCACGAGTGGTGATTCTGGACAGGGTATAGGTCGGTGTCAGGCCGTACTCAACCATCACGGTTGTCTCCTCACCATTCGGATTGACCGTTCCAGAAAGAGTTACGCCGGTCTTGGTAACGGAGTGGTGCGGATTTGATTTCAGCCCCGGAGCCATCGGGATTGCCAGACGCCAGATCGCCATCTGTCCCGCCCCGCCGTACAGTTTGCCATCGTCGCCAAAGGCGGGG
>CBINJX010000161.1:0-8277 GCA_966251085.1 uncultured Verrucomicrobiales bacterium | reverse complement strand
ACTGATTACTGATTACTGATTACTGATTACTGATTACTGATTACTGATTACTGATCACTTCCTCCACCGTCTCCCTCAACGCCGCCACCCTCCCGAGCGCTCCGGCGGTGAAGATCTGCGGGTAGAGCTTCTCGAAGTACCACAGCTTCGCGAAATAGAACCCGATCGGCGCCGGCTCTTTCCACGCGCCTGATTCCACCTGCGCCACGAGCCACGCCGCGCCGCGATCCACGGTGCCGACGTGCTCCGTGCCGGCGAGCGCTTCGACGGCGAGGGCGGTCTCTTCGACCGACGACGGACTCTTGGGGAACCCTCCCCAGCTGCCGTCCGCATTCTGCGAACGCACCAGCCAACGCTCCGCCGCACGATCAAACTCCCCCGGGATCTTGAACCCGCGCTCCTTCAACTCCCGCAGCGCCATCAGCACCTGCGCAGTACCGTACGTCGGGTTCTCATCATCGCGCTGATTCTCATTTCCAAACCAGAGCGGCAGCCACGAGCCATCGTCCCTCTGGCATCGACGCAGAAATGCAAGTCCCCGCTGAATTCCTTTCATCGTCCGGTCCTTCAAACGCTCGTCCAGCTGCGGAAGCCACGCACTCCAGGCGCGGAGGGTGTGTGCGGTGAGATCAGGGCTGCTGCGGTCAAAAGGGAGCGCCCCCCAGCCGCGGCAGAAGGTCGGGATTCCACCGTCGCGGTTCTGCAGATCGAGCAGCCAGCGCACACCAAGCTCACCGGCCATCCGCGTTTCGCTGCCGACAGTTCCCAGGTGCAGCAAAGCGAGCAGCGCCCCCGGGGTATCGTCCGCATCCGGGACACCGCCCGGCAGATCCGTCCACGCCCAGCCACCCGGCGCAGCGTGTGTGTACGGATGCTCCACCCGATGCTGCTGCCCGAGGAGCCATTCGCGGAGAGTCAGCCGCTGTTCGGGAATGATAACGCCCGGCTGATGCGACAGCGCCTTGATGGCGAGCGTGGTGCTCCAGGTGGCGAGATTGGTATCGATCGGCCAGCTGCCATCCCCGCGCACCGAGGTCTTCAGGAAAGTCACACCCCGGCGCACTACCCGATGATCCCGCAGTCCCATGGCACCGAGGCTCATCGTCACAAAACTGGTCAGCGGCGTCGCTTCCAGGAATCCCCCGTTTGGCGGTTGGATGGAATCGAGCACCCGCAGCGTGGGCCACTTGGCAACCCAACGGATCACGCGAGCGATCGGGTTCCGCGTCGGCCGGTGATGATGAATCGTCTGCCCAATCGCGATGAGCGCCGGCAGCGCATAACTGACCACCGGGAGCTGTAGTGCCCCGAAAAGCTGATGCGGCAATGCAGCGAGTTCAAAAGGCAGCGGCATCACCTCGTCCCACCCCTTCGGCCCCAACCGTCCACTGAGTGCACACATCATCAGGATCGGTACCGAGAACGTGCGGTCCTTTCCGTATCGCGCCGCAATGGCCCCGGCGAGCGCATCGGGCGTCAGTTTCCGCACTCCGATATACCCTGCCAGCCAGCTTTCCGCATCGGCTACGATCCCCGCAAACTCCTCATCCGCCCGCGCCGCGCCAAATGCCGCCCAGCAGAGCGCAGTCGTGCTGATGTTGCTCCGGCTGCGCACGGTATCTCCCCAGCCACCATCCGAATTCCGGTTCTCTGCCAGCCAGCGCAGGCCACCGGTGATCAACTCGGCATGCTGCTCCCGGTCCACCGTAGCCAGTGCGGTCACCGCAGTCGCCGTGGAAAGAGCGCTGCTCGAGAGTTCCCCCTCCCAGTATCCTTCCGGTCCTACCTCCCGCAGCAATGTCTCCGTGACGCGCTTCAGGGCAGCGTGGAGGCGCGGGAGTGGAAGAGTCGCAGAGTTTTCGGCGAGAGAGGATTGTGTGGTGGACATCGCGGACGAGAGAGGATGGAACACGGATACGCGCCGGAAGCAAATCCCCCGTAGCCGGACCGAGCCGGGAAATAATGCGCACGCCATAGACAAATTCCCGCGCGGCCAGCGTCTTTGTTCGACTCCATGCCTCCCTCCGGTGATCTCGCCCGCATCTATGATGAACACGCCCAGGCGTTGTTCTCCTTCCTGCTGGAGTTCACCCGGAGCGAAGCGGATACGCGGGACCTGCTGCAGGAGGTCTTCATCCGAATCGCCCGGAGGAAACGCCTGCTGGAGGACGTGGAGAACGAGCGCGCCTTTCTGATCCGCCTCGCCCACAATCTGGCGGTGGACTGGATGCGGCGCGGCTCTACACGGCAGCGAAATTACGAGCAGTTCGGAATTGAGTGGAGTGCCTCCGCAACTATCACCGGCAGCCCGGATGAACCCACCTTTCAAGCAGCGCTGGAGCAGGCGATGCAGACGCTGCCGGTGGAGCAACGCACCGTGGTGCATCTCAAGATCTGGGGCGGGATGACCTTCGACGAGATCGCCTGCTCTCTCGACATTTCACCAAACACCGCAGCGAGCCGTTATCGCTACGGGATAGACAAACTCCGCGAGCAATTGCGTCCCCTTTACGACGAGATCCAATGAACTCCGACGAATTCGAACAACAACTTCGCCTCCGCCGAAAGGAGACACCGCTCCCTCCGGAGTGGCGTGCGCAGATTCTTCAGGCCGCTTATGCGGAACGTGCGGAAGTCGTCGCGAAAATGCCGACGCACCGTCCGTGGCTTACCGCATCGCGCCTCCGCTGGAGCGCCCTGGCTGCGGTGTGGCTCCTGATCGCGGGATTTCATTTCGCGGAGCCGTCAACTTTCCAGACCACTGCTATCGTCCCGGTGCCGGAGAATCCCCGGCAGGAACAACTCTGGCGCGAGCAGCAACGACTCCTCGCTGAATTGCTCGAGCTACGCCCCCCGGTGCACGAAGCCCCACCAGCTCCCCCGCCATCGCCGCGCAGCGGCCATCGGGGCCGAGCCACTCAAACTATTCTCTTCATCTAAACGCCGGTAGATATGGAAAACTCCCTTACTTCCCCTGATGCCGAGTCTGCACTCACCGTAACGAAGCCGTCGTTGAAACAGCGCTGGTTGAAACGTTTCAGACGAATTGGGTGGGCGCTCCTCTGGCTCGGGACCATCATCGCCCTTTTCTATGCAGTCGAGAACTGGCGCGGCCGTCGCGCCTGGAATGCATATGTGGAGAAGGTGAAGGCGCGAGGGGATAGCGTGGAACCTGCCGCAGTCATTCCGCCGCCTGTTCCCGATGCGGAGAACTTCGCTCTTTCGCCAATCTTTCAGGAGGCTTTCGAGGCTCGATATGCCTCTACGGCCTCGCAAAGCAGCCATTCGGGGTCGAAGCCTCAGCTAGGATGGCCGACCCAAGCCGAGCAGCACCTTAGAAGACTCACTACGAGAATCACAGCATATCAGCCAAGGAGGGCGCCGGCATGGACACCCTGGCAGCTTGGAGGATTTCTCGATCTCGCAGCATGGCAGACTTTCCTTCAGGCCGATCCGAAGCCACCGCAGTCTCCAGCCTTACAAACACCAGCGGAGAACCTCCTGCAGTCCCTCGCAGAGTATGATGTCTACCTGCGCGAGCTTCACAGAACGAAGGACCGCCCATATTCACGCTTCCCAATTCGTTATGAGAATACTCTCAATATTGTCGCGCCACATTACAGCCTATTGCACGATCTCACGCAGCTAGCGAGCATGCGCTCCACCGCTCGACTTGCGGCGGGAGATCAAGAGGGAGCATATGAAGATCTGCTACTTGCTTTTCGCTTAACCGATTCCCTGGAGAGCGATCCAATGGTGATTGCGGCTCTTGTCCGGCGGAACCTTTTAGTCTTCTGGATGCAACCTCTCTGGGAAGGTCTCGCCCGGGGGGAATGGACGGACGATCGGCTGGCATTTATCGAGCAGCGGCTCGCGACGGTGAACCTGATGAAGCACTTCCATGAGGGGGTAAGGGCGGATCGGAATCTTCTGGTGCTTCCTTTTCACGAAGCCCTGCGTAAGTATCCAAACCGCACGGGACACGACGACATGTGGAGGCAAATGTTACGCCCCTCACTCCGGAAGCTGCTGGGCGACTGGTATTCCGATCCGGTGATCCAGATGTCGATGGATGAGATCACTACGGTGATCCTGCACGCGGCGCCAAGCGGTTGGTACGATCAGAACAAGGTCGCTGCCAGCCAGTGGAATGATCAAATAATCGCCTGCGTAGATCCTGTCACACGACGCATCAATATGGATCGCGCACTCGCACTCGCCGAGGACTTTGATCGCAAGGATAAGGAAAGGCTTTCGCCGTATGGCATTCTAGAGTTGCCGAACTATTCCCACGCTCTCGTCAGGCTTGGAAATACACAAGCCGACCTGGGGCTCGCCCGGATCGCCATTGCCTTGGAGCGTCACCGGCTCCGGCACGGCGACCTTCCGGAAACAGTGGGCGGGTTGGAGCCAGATCTCATTCCTGCCGGAGGTCTCCCCCACGATCCCACATCCGGTACCCTCCCCCACTATAAGCGCCTCTCCAGCAACCGTTTTAAGCTTTATTTTGAGGGTTGGAATCGGAAGGACGATGGCGGAGAGCGTGGAAGGCGACGGCAGATCGTTTCGGCACCGCTCGATCCCACCAATGGTGACTGGGTGTGGCCAATGCCGGCGAGTTGAAAGCGACGGTTTGGGAATGCCCATACTCGAGGGCACTCCTGCTCCGGTATTCGCAGCGTCGAAACCACCTTCAAAATACCCGGCGAGGAAAATACCGTCAGCCGCGAGGGTTTTTCCCGCATCAACGAGGTTTTAACCCTCGGGCGCGAGGGTTTTTCCTTCATCTGAAGGTCAAAGCCTCGTCGATGAAGGTTTTTTCCTCACCTCGCGAAGGTCAAAACCTCACCGCCAGGGTCAAAACCTTCATCCCGGAGGTCGGCATATCGCAGATGAGGGTTCAAACCTCATCGAAGAGGGGAAAAGCCTCGCGGCTAACGGTATTTTCCTCGTCGGCAATTTTCCGTGCAGAAACGGCACGAATTTTGTCGGGAGGGGCGCCGCCGTAGCGTCAGGCATCCTGCCTGCGGGTGCCCCGACCATCCTGGTCGGTGGCTGATCACCGTGGCAGTTCTGAGGTACTCAGAAAGAGAAGGGTAACGTGCGAGCTGCCCGTGGAACGCGCAGGACTCGGAGCAGGGATGCTCCGGTCACCCGCAGTCAAGATGACTGACGCTACGGGCTACACCATCTTATCCTGCTCCCGCTTCCGGGCGGGCATGATCGCGCACGCATCCTTGCAGCCGAAGAGCCGGCTGAGGACGAGGCGGTTGCGGGAGATCACTTGATAGACCTTCTCCGCGATATAGATCACCCCCGGAAACCAGAGAAAAAGCGCCACCGGCACCAGCAGCGGCAGCCTCATGCCCACGAAGCGGATACAGCGCGCTCCACGATAGATGCGGCCATTCGCCGCGATGCAGTGAATGGCTTCCAGCAAGTCCTCACGCTCGATCTGCGGCGCGGCTTCCTTGGCCCGCGGATCCGAAAGCGGAACGAGCGAGAGCACGTTGAACCAATCGAGCCATCCAAGCACCCGGGATTGGAAGATGCAGAGCGGGCATTCGCCGTCGTAGAGAACGAGGTGCATTCGAATAAGTTTGAAGGGTGAAGTGTTAAGTTTGAAGTGGGGCGCTCCGTGGGAGTGTTCCACTTGGCACTTTCACCTGTCACTCTCCACTCCCAAGTGCCCGAGGGCAAGGAGGCCGTAGAAGGTGTATTCGGCGTCTAGATGATCATCTGCCCAGTGTCCGTGGAAACCGCCTTCGGCGCTCCAGAGGGTATCGATGAAATCGAGGCAATGCTCGCGCAGTTTCTCAGGGAGAGTGCGTTCCAGGCAGGCGAGGGCGTGGATGGCCGTGGCGGTGGAGAGGAGATCGGGCATGGGCGCGCGGGGCATGGCAAGAAATCCGCCCTGCGGATGAATCTGTGTCAGAAGCCAGTCGCCGACCGCGGTGTTGAGCGGCATCCCGAGCTGATGCAGCAGCGTCACGGCGGCAGCGGTGGCATTGGTGGAGCCGACCTTGAGGCCCCGGGCATTGCCCCATGCGCCGTCGGGAGTTTCCAAAAGCTTCAGGCATTGCACCATGCGCAGAGGCTCGGGGACTTCGCGGCCGAGATCCTGATAGGCACCGAGCGCGACGAAACAGCCGTATGCGTTGCCGTTCGCGGAATCGGGATCGGAGTCGTAGCCCCCATCGCGGGAGCGGAAACTTTCGATGCGGCCGAGGATTTCGTCGGCGACTCCTGCCGGCATCTTCTCCACTCCCACGGCGGCCCAGCAGCGCGCGAGCGCGCCGAGATGCACGAAATCGAGATTCTCCCCCGCCCCGAAACTCCGCAGATATTCCTCCACCCTCTCGGCTGGCCATTCCGCCTGGAGTGCCTGCAGCCCGGCGATGGCAAAGATCGTGTAATAGAGATCCGGACGCCCGTCGCGATCGACTCCCGCCCCGCTCGGATGGATCTGTTTCAGCAGGAACTCCCGGACGAGATCTGCGGATTCACCAAGCACCCGGGGGGCGAGGCGAGCGACTTGGAGCATTTCGAGACGGAGACTCATGGGGCGGATGGAAACGCCATGCATGTTCGGAAATTCGGCGATCGGAAATCAAAAATCGAAGATCCCCCGATCCTCTATTGCTCCGATCGCCCGACCATCCCGCTCCATTGCCGGGTCGTAACTTTGAATAGTATGAGTACGAGACTTTTGAACAAACACGTGGCGATCCTCGCGGCGGATGGCTTCGAGCAGGTGGAGCTGACGAAGCCCAAGGAAGCGCTCGAGAATGCGGGTGCTCACGTGAGCGTCGTTTCCCTGAATGCCGGTGAGATCCAGGGGATGAATCACGCCGACAAAGGCGACAAGGTCCCTGTCGATATCCCGCTGGATAAGGCAAATCCGGACGATTTCGACGCCTTGATGATCCCCGGTGGCCTGATCAATCCGGACACCATGCGGACGGAGCCCAAGGCACTCGATTTCGTGCGCACATTCTTCCTCACTGGAAAGCCGGTAGCAGCGATCTGCCACGGTCCACAAGTGATGATCAGTGCCGGTGTAGTAAAGGGGCGCAAGCTCACCTCATGGCCAGCAATCCAGGACGACCTCCGGAACGCAGGAGCGCAGTGGGTGGATGCCGAGGTGATCGTGGACAACGGCCTCGTCACCAGCCGCAAACCGGACGATATCCCGGCATTTAACAAGAAGATGATCGAGGAGTTCGCCGAAGGCGTGCATGCGAAGCAGCGGGAAATGGTGACGCATCCGAGCTAGGATGTTACCCGCGCGGTAATCGCGATCTGATTTGAGGCGGCACTGTTCCGGGAGGGACATGCCGCCTCTCTTTTTTCCGTGTGCTTGAAGGCCGATAGCGAAACGCGGATGTTCCCGCGCCCATGAAAGTCGCGTTCACGGCGGAAATGACCGATGCCGCCAAAAAGTACCTCGAAAGCTTCAACAAAGGAAAACGGAAGCAGGGTGAGTTCCTTTTGCAGAAGGGTGCTGTGAACACGCCGGAGCCTATCAAGGACACACACATCCAGGTGCTGATTCGAGGACGCGAAAAGTTCGAGGTGCACTTGCTTTACAAAGGGGCGGATGGCTGGTCCGGCGAGTGCAATTGCGCGGCGGGGTTCGATTGCCAGCACGCGTACGCTGCCATGAGAACGGTGATGAACGAGCTGGAAACGACGGCTTCCGCCGAGGAAGCAAAGAAACCAGCCAATATCTTCGAGGAAAAACTCGGCCGGAAGCTCCTCCGGAGCGAGCGAGCAATCTTCAACGCCGTCGAGAGGCTCTACTCGGAATGCAGGCATATGGACACGGTGTATGAGTTTCACCTGAATGCGTTCTTCGGAACGACAGGCACCCAGCCATGGACGGTTTCCAGGTATAAACTCTGGCCCATATCTCCAAAGGATCTCTGGGAGACATGGCTTTACGTCGCTAACTTTCTCAAGAAGAAGGGGCAGCCCTGGCCTGAATTCCTGGAACCGATCACGCCAGCGGAAGATCTCGCTCGCCTCGTGTCGGGCTGGGAGCGGAATGAGGCGATTCAGCACTGGCGCGAGCGGCTGGAAGGGCTGGAAACCGCGCCGGCGCGCATCTCACCTCCCGGAATGGATCTGCGCGTGGTATTCGAGCCGGACGGAGCCTTCCTGGAGTGCCGCGAGTCCCTGCACGAGGAGTGGCGTGTCATCAAGAAATCGAGGTTTGATCAAATGGCCAGGAGTCTCCAGGAGATCGCCTTTACAAACAGCGATAGCCGCCTCGTC
>CBINJX010000160.1:0-8287 GCA_966251085.1 uncultured Verrucomicrobiales bacterium | reverse complement strand
ACAGGTGCGCCGAACTATACGCCAGTGGACACCCATGTAGGAATTGATCTGCTGGCATACACAGTGGCCGAAAAAGGTCTGCCGAATGGGACCTATTACGCGCGAGTCCGCCATCGCGACACCAATTGTCTGTGGTCGGCGTGGTCTCCCGCATTGATCTTTACGATCGAAGGCAGCGTAGAGGGCGACCCGAAGCTCACTCTTGCCAAACGTGTCTATTCCGAGGGCGAGGATATCTCCATTGCCTACGAAAACGGCCCTGGTCTCGCGACGGACTGGATCGGCATCTATCGCAAAGGGCAGAAACCGCAGGACACGAAGGCGACCGTGTGGACCTATGTCGCCGGCGCAAGTGGTACACACGTTTTCACAACGGACCTCGCTGCAGGAGTGGAATGGTATGCCGCGTTTTTCACGGCAGATGGCTACACGGAGATTGCTCCACGTGTACCGTTTTACATCGGAAACACTCCAACGCTCTCCGTCGGCAAGGCAGCTTATGACGAAGGAGAGGCAGTTGCGATCACTTACGCCAACGCGCCTGCAGGAAAGACCGACTGGATTGGAATTTACCGCGTGGGTGAGACGCCCGGTGAAGTCGACAGCACTAAGTGGGCATATGTTGCTGGCGACAGCGGCACCCAAACCTTTTCTGGTCTGGCCAAGGGCTTTTATTACGCGGTTTATATGGTAAATGACGCCTACTACGAGATCAGCAATCGCATACCGTTCTCCGTCGGCTCTCAGATTGCACAAGTGATCCTGGCGGGAGGCGCCGAAATACCATATGGCCAGGATTTCACCGTCACCTTCAGCAACGGTGCGGGGACCCCCAAGGACTACATCGGCATTTTCACACGCGGCGCTACTCCGGGAGTTGATCGTCTTGTGACCTACTTATATGTGGGTGGGAAAACGGGCGGCAATGTGACTATCACGGACCGGTTGCCTGCCGGGGAGTACTTCCTGGCGTTGTTCATCAATGACTCCTACACCGATATTTCAAATCGCCTGGAGTTCACGGTAGTCGGTGGACCGGCAATGCCACAGGTTGATGATGTACGGCCAGCTGGCGACAAGCAGATGATCATCAGTGCAAGGGTTCAGCCCGGGGTAGCCTATCGGCTCGAGAAAACCACTGATCTTCAGAACTGGAGTACTGTACAGACATTTACCGGTGAAGGGCTGCGCATGGAGTTCACCGTCGCTGCAGATCCGGCGGCTGAATCGAAGGCTTTCTACCGGATAGTGAAAGTACCGTAGCCAAGATCGAAAGCGCCTAGCACCGGGTAAAAGCAATATGGTGTAGATCGTGGCTCTCTGCGGAGTTCAAACCACGCAGAGGCCAACAGGGGGGGACTCTTTCCAAGATAAGAGCAAACTCCATCGCCGAGGTTGGCGGACGGCTTTATCTGAGCGGCGTGGTTCCGGAGGTGAGCAAGCAACTACGCCACGCGGGCAAACTTGACCTGGATCGCGCGGTGCATCTCGTTCCCGCCAACGATATTTTTGGCGCGTCGACGGACCGCGGAAGCAGTGGCACACGCCAGCGCATGGCTGAGCACCGCAGGCGATGACTCACCGATGGCAACGAATCAGTTAGCGACTACCTGGGCCTTATGCCGAGTGGCAGATGCCGCAGGCCGCCTTTACCGACGGCCGCTTAATGATGCATGAGTGGCTGCGCCATAGCGCAGCAGCTCTCGCATGATGAAGCTTAGATCCCGTTTATCCCTACGGAATGTAGCAGCGGCCTCCGGGGGAAGCTCGTGTCGATGGCGGCGGCTGGAAGGCGATAGAAGCCACAAGGCGCTGAAGCACGGGTTCTCTCATGGCTTCGCTCCTGCAGGTGTCAGCCAGGCACTGGCTGCCGCGAGCATCGCCTCAATCCCGACCCGCAGGGTGGGGCTGATGACCGGCGCGAACTCGGGCGAATGATTGGATGGAATGGCTTTCAGACGGCCAGCCTTCTCGGCTTCGGCATATTTTTGCGGGTCAACGCCTCCGACGGCCCAGTACACCGACGGCGTGTCCCAGGCACGCGGTATAATGGTAAAGTCTTCGCTGGCTGAGGTCGGACCCGTTGGTCTCACCCGTTCGGTTCCCAAGCGCTGGCGCAAGGCCTCTTCCACCTTCCGCGTCGCATCTTCGTCGTTCACGGTCAGGGGGAACTCACCAGGCAACATGGTGATCTCGGGCGGCTTTGGAGCGCCTGACGTCATAGCCTCTCCATTGACGATGCGCTCGATCGACGAGAGCACTTGCTTACGCACCTGGTCGTTGAACGTTCGGATATTGAGTTGGAGCACAGCCTCGTTTGGAATGATATTCGCGCTCGACCCGGCTTGCAGGGACCCAACCGAGACCACGGCGTTGTCCGTCATGCCAATCTCGCGGGAGACCACAGTTTGCAGCCGCATCACGGTCGCCGCGGCCATCACCACCGGATCGATGGTCGTCTCTGGTGATGAGCCGTGCCCACCCTTTCCAAACAGCGTCACTCGCAGGCTGTCGCTCTGGGACAGAAAGAGGCCGCTGCGGATCGCCGTTTGGCCAGCAGGGAGCGGGAGGACATGCTGGGCCAGAGCCACGGTCGGTTTTGGAAAGCGTTTCGTCAGCCCGTCATCGACCATCGCCCGGGCACCCTCGCCGGTCTCCTCCCCAGGCTGGAACACTGCCATTACAGTGCCACGCCATTTGTCCTTGTTCGCCGCGAGGATCTGCGTCACGCCCATCAACCACGTCACGTGCATGTCATGCCCGCAGGAATGCGCCACGGGAGTCTCCTGGCCCGACTTGTCTTTAACAACTTTCGTGCTGGCGTAAGGCAGGCCAGTGTTCTCTTTCATGGGCAACGCGTCCATGTCCGCGCGCAGTAGCACCGTCGGGCCCTCGCCATTGCGCAAAAGGCCGACTACGCCCGTCCCGCCGAGCTTCTCGGTGACTTCGTATCCCTGCTGGCGCAGCCAATCGGCTGCAATGCCGGCAGTACGCTCCTCCTGCATGGAGAGTTCAGGGTTGGCGTGGATGTCTTTGTAGACGGCTTCCAGCTTTGTCAGGAGCTCATCCGACGGGCTGGGAAGACCGGCCTGACTGCTCTGCTGCGTCTGCTCCTGGGGCGCGCCTTGCGCGAGCACTGGCGGTGCCCAGCCAAGAGCCGAAAGCGCGACCAACATTCCCAGAACGGGAATACGTTTTGCCAGATTGATGCGATTGCCGTGGAGGCGATCAACATGACAGCCAAGCTGGCCAGTCGAGCTGATGACCGGCATGGGCTTTCGGATCCGTGGTGCAACTTTCATCATTATCTCCTTCTCACACGCTCACGCCGGAACCCTGATTTCCACCCGTTCGACTTCGCCGCGCTCCTGTTGGTTCTGTTTCGAAGGTTTCCCTTCATCGCATGTTCGCTTTTCGATCAATCCGCAGACGTAATGAGTTATCGTCCCGATCTCTTTCGTATTGAGTGCCACCTAGTAAAAACGGCAAAAGCACGACCAGCTCGTTCTGAAGCCGCATCGCAATTCTCCAGCCGGTCCGCCACGGCCATGCGAGCTCCGCATTTGTGGGAAAATTGCTGTCACCTTTTATCCGTAACAAGGAATGCGCGTCTTGCTCATGTATCGATTGCTAGCTCTGAAACTCGTCGCGATTGCTCGCCGCGATCTGCTGCGCAGCGTCATCGAAGGAGCCCGCTCACCGCCTGCCGATGTGCCCGGAGGACGCGGCGCGCATCGATCTGCCGAATTGCAAAGTATTGAGTAGAGTTGATCCGTCGTATGCGCCGCATGAAAATCGTCGCTACTCTCGATCCGACGAGCAGTTCGCCTAAAATCATCCGCCACTGAGGGGCGGCAAAGGGGTCGCTTCTCGAATCTTCAAGATTCCACACCGGCGTACATTCCCCTGAATGCCCATCGGGAAAAACACCCCATCAGCTCCACATACTCCGATCCAGCGTGCGGTATTGGATCGCCTCGGCCACATGGTCGGCCTGCACATGCTCGCTCCCGGCGAGGTCGGCAATCGTGCGGGAGACTTTCAGGATGCGGTCGTAGGCGCGGGCGCTGAGGTTTAGCTCCGTCATTGCCATCTGCATCATCCCCTCTCCTGCTGCATCCAACTCGCAGTAGGTCTTGATCTGCTTGGAGGACATCCGCGAGTTGCACCGCACCTTGCTCTTCTTTCCAAACCGCTCGCGCTGAATCTCCCGAGCTTGAACGACTCGCTCACGTATGGAGTCGGAGCTTTCGCCCAGTTCTTTGCCGGCCATCTCCTGATAGGTCACAGCCCCGACTTCCAGATGAATATCGATGCGGTCGAGCAAGGGGCCGGAGATGCGCTCACGATAGCGCTGCACCTGGATGGGTGAACAGCGGCAGTCGCGTTTGGGATCTCCATGGTAGCCGCAGGGGCACGGATTGAGAGCTGCGATCAATAAGAAGTCCGCGGGAAAGGTCATCGAACCGGCAGCACGTGAAATCGTTACCCGATGATCCTCCAGCGGTTGCCGCATCACTTCCAAGGTCGTGCGCTTGAACTCGGGCAACTCGTCGAGAAATAGCACCCCGTGGTTGGCAATGGAGATCTCGCCGGGGTTCGGGTTCGCACCGCCTCCGATGAGGCCGACGTCGGAGATAGTGTGATGCGGTGAGCGATAGGGGCGGGTTGCGACGAAGGAGTTCGCGGGGTCGAGCAGGAGGCCGCAGATGGAATGGATTTTGGTAGTCTCGATCGCCTCCTCCATGCTCATCGGCGGCATGATGGTCGGAATCCGTTTTGCGATCATCGATTTGCCCGAACCGGGTGGTCCGATCATGATCATGTTATGATTTCCGGCGACCGCCACCTCGATCGCCCGACGGGCGTGATGTTGACCGCGCACTTCCGAGAAATCGACGTCGTAGCTGTGGCGCTGCTCGAAGAACCGGCTCACATCTTCCTTGATCGGGGTGAGCTGCTTTTCGCCTATGATGAACTCGAATACCTCGCGCAGATTCTCGACGCCGTACACCTCGATTCCCTCGACCATTGCTGCCTCACAGGCGTTTTCCTTTGGGACCACTACTTTGGTTCGGCCGCGTTTGCGGGCTTCCAGAGCTACTGGCAGCACTCCCCTCACCGGCCGCACGGCGCCGGTGAGTGCTAGCTCTCCCACGAAACAATATTGCTCGATTCCGGGCAGCTCGATCTCCTTTTCCACAGCAATCATTCCAAGGGCAATCGGCAGATCGAAACTCGGCCCTTCCTTTTTCACATCTGCCGGAGCGAGGTTGATCGTGGTCCGTTTTCGAGGCCAGTGATAACTGCTGTTACTGATCGCCGTAGTGACCCGGTCCTTACTCTCCTTCACTGCGGTGTCCGGGAGACCGACGACAACGATCACCGTATCTCCGTTTGCGGAGTTTACCTCGATCTCAATCTCAAACGCATCGACGCCGTAAACGGCAGCCGAGAACACCTTGGCTAGCATCGCCGCACGCTGGCAAAAGCGCGTCCGATCGAAAAGAGTTAAGCGGATGATTTTCGCTTTTCCTTCGAAGCGTTTGCGATGCAGGCACTCTGCGGGTGCCTGTTTCAACACGGACGATACACAACCGTAGCGCAAGATGTCTCCGAAGCCGTTCTTGTGAGGATCGGCGGGCGTGCCCGGGTGGGGCAGCGTCGATGCGCCTCTTTGAATTACGCTTCAACAAGAGGGGAAATCTTCCATGAAGAAAATCACCGCTGCTGCCGGGCTATTGATCGCGGGCGGATCCGTTGCACTCCGCTACATTCAGAAACATCGGCATGACAACCATTCAGCGATCGGACACCAGAAAGGGCTGAAAACCAGGGTACTTGAAACCGGAGCCAGGCTTCTCCAAGGCTCCGGACCTGTGAACAGCATTCATTCCTATGTATGCGGGTTCCATTTTTACAGCGGGGAGATGGACCGCCAGGTGATCGCTCACCACTACTGCTCGCATCTCAACGAGGACGTCCTGCAGTGTGTCATCTACGACTCGAATTGCGAGAATGCGCGGCTTATCGGGATTGAGTACATCATCAGCGAGGAGCTTTTCCACACCCTTCCCGACGATGAGAAACCGCTCTGGCACAGCCACCGGTACGAGATCAAATCAGGGCTGCTCGTCGCTCCCGGCCTTCCCGAGGCGGCGGAGAAACAGCTGATGAAAAAGCTCGTCACCACGTACGGCAAGACGTGGCATACCTGGCAGATCGATCGCGGCGACGTGCTCCCCTTTGGAGTGCCGCAACTCATGATGGGCTTCACAGGGGATCACCAGATCGATCCGAGGCTCGTGTCAGAACGCGATCGCTGGATCGGAGTTTCCACGGAGCAGAAACGCATGGATCGGGAGAGCATTTCTACTCATGAGATTGCTCCCGGAGCGGATGCCTGGCAGGACGGGTTTGTGCTTCAGGTAAGGCCCGAGCGGCGGACTTCGCCGGTTGGGCAGCCTGATCTGCAATCGGTGTAGCCGTAGCGCCAGCCATCCTGGCTGCGGGTGACCGGAGCATCCTTGCTCCGAATCCTGCGCGCTTTACGAGCGGCTTATAAGCTACCCTGCGGCCCGTTCCAGATGCTCTAGAAGTGCCGTGGTGATAAGCCACCGACCAGGATGGTCGGCGCACCCGCAGCCAGGATGGCCGCGCTACGGCGCAAGCGCTCCGATCCCGATCACCCTACCCCACGCAGAATCTCCAGCGGTGAATGCCGGCACACTCCACGGCTCAAAGCGAGTCCGCCAAGGATCGAGAAGGCCGTAGCGAGCGCGAAGGCACTCCCGAGGAGCCAGAGATCCGGCCATGGAGGTGCCTTGAAGACAAACACCGCAAGGGCGGCATTGGCCGCCACCGCAAGCACCATTCCGGTGAATGCGGAGAGCGCGCCTAGCGTGGCGTACTCGACGAGGAGAATGGTCCGGACCTGCCGCGCCGAAGCACCGATGGTCCGCAGGAGTACACTTTCGCGCAGACGCTGATCACGTCCGTTGAGTAGGGTTCCGATCAGGATCGGCACTCCCGCGAGCACGGTAAATCCAGCAAGGATCGAGATCACCTGTGCGATCTTGTCGAGAATGGAGCGGACCGTATCGAGGATCAGCGTGAGATCGATTGCGGTGACGTTTGGAAACTGCCGAACGAGCGCACGCTGCAGCTCCCCTGAAGAAGCGCCCTCCGGGATCTTCGTGGTCACCACATGGAAGCCCGGCGCCCCTTCGAGCACACCCGGCGGGAAGACCATGAAGAAGTTCAGATTGAAGCGGCTCCAGTCCACCTCACGCAGACTGGTCACGCGCGCTTTCACCGGCACGCCTTGGACATCCAGAGTCATCTCGTCGCCAACAGAGACGCGCAGATCTTCAGCAATTTCCTTCTCCAGCGACAACGGCACCGGGCCGTTTGGATCGGGCACACTCGTGAGCCATTCGCCTGCGACGATCGTTTCCGTCGCGTTCAGCCGATCTCGATAAGTCGAGCGAAACTCCCGTTGCAGAATCCACTTCGGCACCTCCCCCTTCTTCTGCAACTCCTCCACCGGCACTCCGCGCACGGACTGGATTCGCATCGTCACCATCGGCGCACTCTCGATCAGCGGCAGTCCCAGCGACTTCACCTCCGCGCCGACGCCTTCCAGCTGATCCGGCTGCACATCGACCAGATAAATATTCGGACTGCCCGCCATCTTATCGACACTCACCCGCTGCAGCAGGAGGTTCTTCGACAGAAGCACGGTGAGGAGAAGGAACGTGCCGAGGCCGAGGGAAAGAAGGAAAAGCAGCGTCTGGTTGCGTGGACGGTGGAGATTGGAGACTCCCTGCCTCAGCAGATACGGCCACGAGGGCTTCACCATGCGGCGCGCGGCCACCGTCAGCCCCTTGGCAATTCCCGCAAGAATCAGGAACGCGACTGCGAGTCCACCGGTCATCGCCAGCGCACGGAGCCAGTTTGCGCTGTTGAGCACTGCCAGCAGCGTTAGGAGCGCGCCCATCAGCAGATAGATCGGCCATGCACTGCGTGAGCCACCTTGTGCGAGGCTGTCGCGGAGCGCCACACCGGGCGAAATCTCACGGACCCGGAGCAGCGGCAGCAGCGCAAACCCGCAGCAGACAGCGAATCCAGCGGCTGCCGTCTGGGCGATCACGCCCCAAACCGGGGAGGCATCGATCTCAATCGGGAGACTCTCGTGAAAATACGAAAGAATCCCCGAGTGTAGCCCGACACCGAGCAGCGCGCCCAGTAGTGCACCAGCGAGGCCGAGCGCGGCGGCTTGGGCCAG